>JALZUH010000242.1 GCA_023301645.1 Akkermansiaceae bacterium | reverse complement strand
ATGACAGCGCCTGCAATGAGCATTCCACAGCCACCAGCAGCAGCATTAGCTGGCGACACAGGATCTGATGAGCCTCAGCCAGCACCGACTATCCAGTTGAGCACACCTGGCTCAGCAGCACCTCTCGTGTTAGGAGCTTCAGCACCAGCACCTAGAGCCACCGTTCCAATGATGACTCAGCCTGTCGGAGGACATGTCCTACCCGGCGTTACGGCCGGTGCTGATGGCGCTGATGGCGCTGAATCTTCCGCACAAACATTCGAATACGCAGAAGAAGAATCAACTAGAGGTGAAAGCTTCGTCACTGTTCTATCAGTAGCAGCACTTATCATCGCACTTGTCGCACTTGCATTCCAGTTGATGACAGCCAACATCTGGCTAGAAGGTAACTGGGGAGACCTCTTCGGTTAATCTATCGCAGACGAGTCCCTTATTCACCACATCAACTCAACTATTTTCACATCATGCTTACACCCGTATTCATCATACTTTTATCAGCAGCAGTAGCTTACCTTGCTTGGTCAACAGGCACACCACCAAGCTAGTGCTACATGTTCAAGCACCCAGCTTGGAAAAACAAATGACATGCTTCACTGAGCAACTGTTCATTGACAAACCTTCTTTAGACTCACTAAAGGAGGTTTTTTTATGTTATCAGCACTCTAAGCCCACCTATCAAAACGAGGCTTTTTTTTGATACCCACTTGACGAATCTCAAGTCCTGTACATATTTCAGACATGGCAAATGCATATAATGAAGCAAATTTTGACGCTGAAGTTCTCCAATCTGACAAACCTGTGCTCGTAGACTTCTGGGCAGAGTGGTGTGGTCCTTGTAAGATGATCTCTCCTCTTATCGACCAGCTAGCTACTGCAGTAGAAGGCACAGCAAACGTAGGTAAAATTGAAGTAGACACCAACCAAGCTCTCGCAGCTAAATACGGAGTCCGCTCAATCCCATGCCTACTTTTCTTTAAAGACGGCGAAGTCAAAGAGACCATCACCGGAGCTAACGTCACCCTTGACCAGCTCAAGTCTACTCTCGAAGGCCTAGCATAACTAGTCCTCTGATTGTTTTATCGTCAGCAGGTTATATATCATCATTAGCCTACTCGATAAGATGACTTTCACAAATGTGATCAACAAACTTGCCGCGTGCTTTCCCAGAAAGCCCGCGGCATATTTATTTCTATTCGTCATCTGGATGGGGGCACTCTGGTTCCTTTCAGCAGGGAATAATGCACCAAAGGAAACCTTTACGATACCTCATATCGATAAGCTCTATCATTTCCTCTACTTTTTCGCAGGCGGCACTACCCTCAGCCTCTTTGTCGGCTTAAAATGGCCAACAATAGACACCAAGCGACTCTTCATCATCTGCCTAGTCATAGGTTCTATCATTGGCAGGCTCGACGAATACCACCAAAGCTTCACCCCCGGAAGAAGCGGTAATGACACTGGAGACTGGCTAGCTGACACTCTAGGTGGCGGCGCAGGAGCCCTACTCGGCATCAAGCTAATCCTACCCACACTCTTCACTCGCATCAAAAACAAACCCTGCAGCGTGAAAAAATCATGCTAAATGAGAAATCAACTCAAATTCACTTGACTGCGAGCTCACAGAATGTATTTCTCCACGCCCAACAAGTAGCGCTTCTACACGAGGTGCATTTTTAATTTTCAGCCCACAACAATCTAAAGATATGTCCAAAGTATGTAGCATCAGAGGTTCCCGCGTTCGCATGGGAGGTAGAATTCACCGTTCAGGTCTAGCAAAGAAAAAGGGTGGTATCGGACGTCACGTCACTAAGGTAGTAAAGCGCTCTGTTTCTCCAAACCTTCACACAAAGCGTATCTGGGTTCCTGAACTCGGCCGCCACATCAAGCTTAAGCTTTCAGCTAAAGCGATCAAAACAATCAACAAAAACGGTGCATACCCTACCTTACTTAAGGCTGGCCTCATCTAATTTTTGATACCTATTTTCAAAAGAAGCGACGATGTATTTTGCATCGTCGCTTTTTTGTGCCCGCGTGCGACCTATCCACGCACCCATCTTGACTTTCAGACAACTAAGCAAGCGAGCAACCTCACTCGCTATAGCTCCAGCCAGTATCGACCGAAGCTAATGACGAAAGGCATCGTCAGTAAACTTACCGCTGTCGTAGCAATAACCACCTCGATAGCGATCTCTGTTTTCC
Source organism: Akkermansiaceae bacterium (assembly GCA_023301645.1). Taxonomy (GTDB): domain Bacteria; phylum Verrucomicrobiota; class Verrucomicrobiia; order Verrucomicrobiales; family Akkermansiaceae; genus Oceaniferula. Next base: position 6,995 of record JALZUH010000242.1, on the reverse strand, counting down.
CCCCATAGTGCTTAGAGAGCACGATGGGAAACATCGCCGAAGGCAGAGCTGCCTGCACCACTAGCACCTGCTTGAGCTCTGTGGCCAGAGGCAAGTAGCGCCCTAGCAGTAGGAATAAAATAGGAGCTAAAAACAACCGCACCACAATCCCACCAAGTGACACCCGCCAGCTCATACTAGCCTTAGCCAGAAGATCATACCACGTCGTCCCTACCAGCAACAGCGAGAGAGGCACAGCGCACTGCCCCAGCATCTCAAAGGTATTCGTCATCACAGCTGGCACGTAGCTGTCCAAGTGACTCAGAGCTAGAAACAAGCCTACCACCATAGCGATGATAGGAGCCTTCATTAGAACCTTATAGCTCAGCTTCCTGTTACCCGAGAGTAACATAAGCCCCACTGTCCACATCGCGATTTCCACCCCTAGATTATGGGTAAAGAGCACCGCCATGACATTATCATCAGGGAATAAGTAAATGACTAATGGGATGGCCATATAGCCGTAATTTTGCAACCCCGCCGCTACCGCAAAGGTTCGTTTACCTCCAGTATTACTGCCATTACCACTACTAAGATCACCACCACTAGCTAACCCTAGCAGAGGTGCTATTAGCCAGCCTATTGCCATTGCTACAAGGATAAGCACCAGGCCAATACCTGCTGAGGAAAACACCACTGAAGGATCACGAAGAACCTCCGCGCCGATCATCTTATCGAGAATCAGACAGGGGAAAAATACGTTAACTGCCAAAAACATCAGCCCTTGGTCAAGACCGGGGCTAAGAATCTGCCAACGCCGCAGCGATGCACCCAGAGCTACAATCAAGTAGACTGGGAATACAGCTGCTAAAACAAGTAAACTCTCATGCATGATTCCTAAAGATTAAACATGACCATGAGAGTCTAGTGAATGACTACAGTGAAGCTATCTCGCTAGCGAGAATGTCATCAACAGTCTGTCGCGGGCGAATCACCTTAGCCTGATCACCATCGACGAGAATCTCCACGGGGAGGCCGCGAGAGTTATAGTTAGACGCCATGACGAAACCATAGGCGCCGGCACTCAGTAAAGCAATAGCCTCGCCCGGAGCGAAATCTGCTAGCTCACGGCTCTGGCAGAAGAAGTCCCCCGTTTCGCACACAGGGCCTACCACATCCACACTAGAGGATGACGACTTAGGCTCATTGAGTGGAGCAATATCGTGATGACCCTCATAGAGAGCTGGGCGGATGAGATCATTCATGCCTGCATCCACGATGCGGAAAGTCTTTGCAGAGCCTTTCTTCTCATAAAGGCAGCGGGTGAGAAGAACCCCAGCATTACCAGCAATGAAGCGTCCTGGCTCGACCAAGATCTTGAGCCCTGTTTCTTTCAAAAGAGGAGTTACGCCAGCAGCATATTCTTCGATAGTGAGAGGTCGCTCCTCATCACTCTTAGACGCCCACCACTCAGGCTGACCAGATGCTAGAGAGTCTTCATAAACAATACCAACTCCACCACCGATGGAGAAAAATTCGATTCCGTAAGCTTCTTTTAGACGTGTTGCTAGAGGCGCTACTTTCTCAACAGCTTCCATGAATGGCTGGAGTAATGTCAGCTGAGAGCCGATATGCATCTGTAGACCACGTAGTGTGATGTTTGGCAGCTCAGCAGCACGTGCGTAAGCGTCATCGATGGATGAGAAATCCACACCAAACTTGTTCTCTGACTTTCCTGTAGAAATGTATTTATGAGTCTTCGCATCAACGTTTGGATTCACACGAAAGGCCACTGGGGCTACTTTCCCAAGTTCACCAGCAACCTTACTAATAAAAGCTACCTCCTCCTCGCTCTCTGCATTAAAGCAATAAATCCCTTCATGAAGCGCGTATTCAATCTCTTCACGAGTCTTGCCAACACCTGCAAATGTGCACTTAGCCGCATCACCACCCGCAGCGATCACACGCTGAAGCTCACCACCAGATACGATATCAAAGCCGCTGCCCTCATCTACGAGTAGCTTTAGCACAGATAAGTTAGAGTTTGCCTTCACCGCATATTCGATACCGTGATCTAGCCCAGAAAGTGCCTTATCAAGCTTGCGGTAGTGATCTCTAAATGTGCTCGCACTATACACATAAGTCGGTGTCCCATACTCATCTGCGAGTGTATTAAGGTTTACCCCCTCACAGTGTAGTGAGCCGTCTTTATATTGAAATGAATGCATGCACTGCATTTGCACTATTCCCTACATTTATGCAAGTGCTATGCGGTCCATCTCAAAGCCATGACAGCAGCCACAAAAAAAGCCGCCTTCTCTATAAATAGAAAAGACGACTCAAAGTTGTCCACTCCGTTGCGAAACGAAGTAAACATGCTGCTGTGAAGGCAGCGCGCCAAGGTTACCACACCCAGACGCGCCGGATGTGAGCCACTTCTTAGCCAGAGTCAAGATACTTCTCTACCTATCCGCCACTCAGTAGCGGCGAACATCCAGTAAAGCCCAGTCACGAGCCCCACCTTACTTCACCTCTAATGTCCCCTCAGTCACCCCGAGCTTCTCCATCACGTCGAGTTCCTGCCACAGATGATTTCCTGTAGTCTCTCCTGAGATGAGCTGCTTGTAGGCGCGGATTGTCTTCTTCGCCGCCTGCCCGTCTTCATCGAGGAAGTCGATGCGGAAGCGCCTAAGACCCGTGCCACGCATCTGCTGGTAGAAGCGTGCCCCCGTCTGAGCCGAGCCATTGAAAAGAGTATTTCTACACCCCACATCAGCCTTCAGCGTATGAAGCTGACCGACGCGATCCTTGAGCTGCACATGATGTTTCTCACAAGGCTTACCACAGTTAAGAATATTCGTCCCGCCATCGGAGAGGAAGGTGCAGAACACACAGTGCTCCATATGAAACATCGGCATATGCTGGTGCAGTGTCAGCTCGAACCAATCAGTAGGTGCAGACACCAGTAGCTCAAGGACCTGATTAACATTCAAGTCATAGGAAACGGTCAAGTGATCCAACCCACCCTCTTCACGCAGGATTTTTGCCGTGAGGGGATTAGCACAGTTAAGGGAGAAATCCCCCGTTTTATAAAGATCCTTATGATCCTTGAAGTAGGAAATACCGCCCAAGTTTCTGATCAAAACACCATCTGGCTCAGCCCGCTCAGCCACCTTAAAAAAGCCAACCTCGCCCGGCTTCTGAATCCGCGGAGTAGCGAGATGAATCTTCGCCCCCTTCGCCTCGCGAACAAGTGCTACAGCATCCTTACCACGGCGAATATCCTCGAAATCCACGTAAAGATTACTCACGCCCACCTCCAATGCCGCCTCCACCTGCTCCATGCTCCGACAGAGCACCGACAGCTCACGAGTCGATGACTCATCAGTCTTCCGCACTGGCATCAAGTCACTTAGCGTTCCCTTCGACGCTGCACGCGGCTTAGGCTCACGCCCTGCTGCCTCTCTATCCATCTTCTCGATGAGTGCTCGACGCAGACGATTCACCGCCGAGACAGGTAGCATTAGCTCACCTACTAGATCATTCGTCACCTCACCTAGCTGCCACGCCGTGCCGCCCAGCCTACCGAGCTGCTTCACCAAAAAGGCCGTATCGAGCGGGCGATTTTGTGCAGCCTCCATCTTCTCGCTTGAGCTCACAGATATCTTTTCGCAGCTCAGCACCATCGGCTCGTCGACACACCCTGACACTGTAATATTGAGCGTATCGCGCAGCGGATTGAGCTTCGCATTCTTCCAGCTCGCCGTAAGAGCATTATTGAGCTTTGGATCATCCGTCTTCCAGATTTTTTGCCCGACTTCGATACGCCCCCAGTCGATGCCGCTCTGATCACGGTGAAATAGCAACCTATCGCCCTTCACCTCCCAGATACGAGCACCCTGCTCATGATCACGATTTTCACCCGCATCAAAGACCACACCATCACCAGCCTTCACTGGAATAGTCGTAGCCAGCTCCACCTCCACCCAGCCACGCTCAGAGCCAGTCACCACCCCCACAAAGACACCGCGCTTTTTACCAAAACGCCCATGTGTCAGCAAAGGATGATTCGTCCCCTCTAACCAGCCAGTGGTAAGCCCACGAGAAAAGGTCATCTCCATCTTATAGCGATCCTCAAGAGTGATCGGACTCGCCTCATTGGCCACCGCCGCATCAATTGCCTTTCGGTAAACCCTCGTAATGGCAGAAACATATTCAGGAGACTTCAAGCGCCCCTCGATCTTATAGGAAACAACCCCCTGCTTCACCAGCTCAGGGATTACATCCACCGCCGCCAAATCCTGCGGACTTAGTAAATACCTCACCTCCTCCATATCTCGCTCCTCACCATCCACCACTAAGGTATACGGCATACGACACGCCTGCGCACACTCACCACGATTAGCCGACCTCTGGCCTAAGCTCTCACTCGTCAGACACTGCCCCGAATACGCTACACAGAGAGCGCCATGAACAAACACCTCAAGAGGCGCGCATTCCATTGGCTTAAACTTAGCGATATCCTTCACCGAAAGCTCACGAGAAAGCACCGCACGATCCAGCTCATAGAGCTGATCGGCAAACTCAAGACCCTCTGGAGAAGTGATCGTCATCTGAGTCGACGCATGAATCTCGATGGACGGAGCCACCAGACGACACAGCCTCGCAAGACCCAAGTCCTGCACAATAATCGCATCCACATTACTACGATCGAGCAAGCGAAGCTGAGCCTCTGCGTCCTCCATTTCGCCTGTAAAAATCAGCGTATTCATCGTCACAAAACCCTTCACTCCATGCGCATGTAAGAAATCCATCAGCTCAGGCAGATCCTCCTCCGTGAAATTATCCGCACGTAGGCGAGCATTGAACTTAGGCAACCCGAAGAAAATTGCATCCGCACCATTGGCAACAGCCGCACGAGCACAGTCCCAGTTTCCCGCAGGTGAAAGCAGCTCCGGCGCCCTATTGGCGGGTCTTCCCGATGGCTTATCACATGAGGACTCCCCCATAGCTTCTCCTTGCGACTCCGTTATTCTATCTGCAGCTGACATTAGGTCAGCAGCATTGCCAGAAATCGCCAAATGTCCAACCATGAAACAACGATAAAAAATCATGGCAATATCGACTAACTCGGCTAAAAAACGCCGCAGCCTCCCCATAGCAAATCCCCATGGTAGAAAAATCACAGCCCTTTCTCATGAAACACGGACTCGACCAAGAAGCCGTGGAGAAAATATGTCACCACCTACTAGCAGCTGGCGCTGATTTCTCAGCCGACCAGTTCAAAAAAGACATCCACTCATCCCTTGCCCAGCTAGAGCTCAAGGATCGAGTCCATCACATCATCGCCATCATGGGCAAGCACCTGCCCCAGTCCTTTCCGCAGGCAGCCAAGATCCTCGGAAACATACGCAATCACTGGCAGGACGAAATACCCCGTGATAACAAGCCGACCATGTATGCCGCCTGGCCGATCATCGACTACGTTGCCGAATACGGCATTAATCACCCCGAGATCGCCCTCCCACTACTGCGCTACCTAACGCCCCTATTTACCGCCGAATTCGCCATCCGCCCCTTTCTCAATCTCCACCCAGACCAAGCCTACAATAGCATGCTACTCTGGTGTCTCGACACAGATCACCACGTCCGCCGCCTCGCCTCGGAAGGTATCCGTCCCAGACTACCATGGGGCAAACAACTCCCCCAATACATCCAAGACCCCACCCCCGTCGTCTCACTACTAGAAAACCTCAAAGACGACCCCAGCGACTACGTCCGACGATCAGTAGCCAATAACCTCAATGACATCTCCAAAGACCACCCCGAAGTCGTCATCGACACATGCCAGCAATGGCTAGAAGACTCAGTCTCTGAGCGACAGTGGATCATCCGCCACGCCACCCGCACACTCGTCAAGGCTGGCCACCCCGATGTCTTCCCCCTACTCGGCTACACCAAAAACCCCATGGTCAGCATCGACGCCTTCACCCTCACCCCACCTGACCGCGACGAATCCAGCCCTGACCCAGCCCGCATCGAAATAGGCAACAGCATCAAACTCCAGCTACAGCTCACCTCGACCCAGAAAAGCACACAAAAAATCGTCATCGACTACGCCGTCCACTACCGAAAATCTAACGGCAAAACAGCCGCCAAAGTATTCAAGTGGAAAAACATCACCCTACTACCCGGCCAGCAGCTCACACTCCACAAGTCCCAGCTGTTTAAGCAAACCTCCACCCGCAAACTCTACGCAGGCGAGCACCACGTCGAAGTCCTCATCAATGGCCAAGCCACAAAAGCCCCTAACATTATTTTCACACTTCTTTGACATATTTGAAATATTTCAACACCCCATAGTTTATTAATCATCATGCCACTTCAACTCTGCCCTACATCTGGGCCTAGCGCATTTCACCAAAGTGCCAGCCACATCACTTCACTGAGCTTCAGAAAGATCAGCCTCCTCTGCCTGCTAGTCCTAGCCAGCATCTCCCTCCTGCTCACCACCAGCCACAGCCTCGCCCAGACGAACACCACGCACGCTAATGCAGCAGAAACCAACCTAACAAAACTGCTTCCGAAGAAACACCACTACACTGAAATGTGGTGGAAAGAAGGCATTCCATCACGAGTCCCGAATGCCCCGTGGCATCGATGCATCCTAGGAGGAGACTATGCTATGGTCCTCGACACCGAGAGCCTCCAGATCCCCCATATGGGCTCAGCCAGCCCGGGAAGCAGTGTAGCACAAATCAACGCCCTCCCCAGTGCCCACCTCAAGCTCACCATCACCCTTAATGGCACAGCCTACCACTCCACAGGAGCACTCCCCTTTGATCGAAACATCGGCCCCCGTATCATCGAATCTGGCCACTTCTTTCAGAGAGCCGACGTCACCCACCTCATCTTCAAATCCGAAACAGGAGACACCCTCCCGACAGACGCCCGCTTCGAAACCTCCGCATGGTCAGACCGCCTCAGCTTCGTCCTCTACGCCGAGCCTCAGCAGA
>JALZUH010000241.1 GCA_023301645.1 Akkermansiaceae bacterium | reverse complement strand
CTGAGATGAGTTCCTGAGATGAGTTCCTGAGATGAGTTCCTGAGATGAGTTCCTGAGATGAGTTCCTGAGATGAGTTCCTGAGATGAGTTCCTGAGATGGGTTCCTGAGATGGGTTCCTGAGATGGGTTCCTGAGATGGGTTCCTGAGATGGGTTCCTGAGATGAGTTCCTGAGATGAGTGATGGTGAACTTTGGAGCTGCTGAGGTTCATCTATGTGGATGTGATTCGTAAAGGTCTGCGTGCTGATATGCTCTGTGGTTCAATTAACCCTAGTTGAGGTGTTTGACCTAGGTGTGATTGATGTCTTGTTATTTTAATTTATTCGACAGGCAGTCTATACTAAGCCATCAAACCACGTATTACATATATTGTGCGAAGTTGTAAAGGTGGCGGTTATGAGAGGTATATTGTTACTATCTGACGGATTACAAATGAGCCGTGTGTCTTAATAAATGGTTATCAAGACTGCTGCCATGGCCTGTAGAAGCAATTATTATAATGATGACGACAATAATTGCGTTGTAGACGCGTTATTTGGACACCGCTGGACGTGCTTTAGAGTTGTGTGGACTTCTCAGGACGCTCTGAATTACAGAAATACGATCATCGCATTGTGTTTCACGAGCCTGTTTTAATAAGTGGTTCATAGGCTGCTAGTGCATTAGTCGTATCAATGACCTTAACTGTATAGAAACTCGTGATGCTCGCTGGTGACGCTGAAGCGTGGGCTTAGCAAACTATGCATCATGATTACTAGCTAGAGAGTGGTTCTTTTTGTGCTGTGTGTTAAAGCCTTTCAACCTGGCTCCTTGAAACTGCAGCCATCCCCCTCTACGAAAAACAGCCATACTCGTAGTGAGTATGGCTGTTGGGTTTGATTGGATATATTCGTCTAAGACCTCAATATCTCAGTTTTGAGAGACGAGCTTAGACGCTTTATCTGCACGAAGTGTGCTACTTCACCAGCTTGGCGATGAGCTCGTTCATACGTGAGGACATCTGGTGGGTGCTTTCTAGAAGACCTGCTGCAAGGAGCGCATTATCAGCAAGTTGCTGCGAGACGAGCTTGGCAGTATCGAGATCGCTATCGATGAGTTTCACTAGGCCGTGGATGACTTCGTGGCGTGGGTTGATCTCCATGGATGCTTTGATCTCTGGCATTTCCTGTCCCATCGCCTGCATCATTGCGCGCATCTGAGCATTTGGTGTTTCCTTCGGTGTGAGTGCTGCCACTGGGCTGTCGATGAGGCGTCCTGATGACTCAACATTCTCGACACGCTCAGAGAGTTCTTTTTCGAGGAATTCGATGAGCTTTTCAGAGTCTTCTTCGCTGAGGGCTTCACCTTCTGCTGCGATGTCGTCGAGCTCGATCTCAGCGCGGTCAGCAGAGACGAGTTTCTTGCCTTTGAACTCTGGCAAGGCATCCATAACGTATTGGTCGACTGGCTCGGTGAAGAAGCAGACTTCAAGACCGCGTGCCTTGAATGCCTCTAGGTAAGGGCCGCTCTCGATAGCGTCGCGTGACGCACCTGTGAGGTAGTAGATGTTTTCCTGATCTTCTTTGGCGCGGTCGAGGTAGCTTGCAAATGAAGTTTCAGTGCCTTTTTCCTCAAGTGAGCTCTCGAAGCGAAGAAGGCCAGCGAGCTGCTCCTGATACTCGAAGCTTGTGGCGATACCTTCCTTAAGGAAGCGGCTGAACTTCTGGTAGAACTCCAGGTATGACTCAGGGTTCTTCTTCGCCTCACTATCGAGGAACTTGAGGTAACGCTTAGTGATGAGCTTATTGAGTTTAGCAACGAGAGCGCTATCCTGCATGGTCTCACGGGAGATGTTGAGCGGGAGGTCTTCGCTGTCGATGACTCCGCGCAGGAAGCGTAGCCAGTCTGGAAGGATCTTCTCAGGCTTTGCGTCGATGAGAACGCGGCGGCAGTAGAGTGATACGCCTGGCTCCATCTGACCCATGCCGAATTGCTCAGCATTCTCAGTGGGTGTGAATAGTAGAGCGTTGATTGAAAGCGGGGCGTCAGCACTGAAGTGCATGGTGTGACGTGGCTTGTCGTGTGCACGTGCGGTGAACTTGTAGAACTCCTCATACTGCTCTTCAGTGATGTCGGACTTACTTTTCATCCAGAGTGCGTCTACCTTATTGACGTGCTCGCCATTGAGGGTGATCGGGAATGAGACGAAGTTGGAGTATTTCTCAAGGATCGACTTGATGCGGACTTCTTGGCAGAATTCCTCCATGTCTTCCTTCAGGAAGATGGTGATGCTGCAGCCGCGCTTGGCGTCAGCATTTTTCTCAACACTGTAGCCAGTAGATCCGTCACTGCTCCATGTGTGGCCAGCTTCGTCTTTCTGCCATGAGTGAGTAGCCACCTCTACCTTGTAAGCTGCCATGAAGGCTGAGTAGAAACCAACACCGAACTGTCCGATGACATCGGCATTGTCTCCACTTTCTTTCATCTTCTCAAGAAACGCCTTTGTTCCTGAGTGTGCGATTGTTCCGAGGTTCTCATTGAGCTCAGCCTCAGTCATGCCGATACCACTATCAGAAATGGTGAGTGTCTTTGCTTCCTCGTCAATGCTGATGTCGATAGCTAGCTCAGCATCTGCATCGTAAACGTCAGTTTCAGTGAGTTGCTTCAGGCGCATCTTCTCCAGTGCATCAGAAGCATTAGAGACGAGCTCGCGGACGAAGATTTCCTTATCCGTGTAGAGTGAGTGAATGACGATGTCGAGCAGCTGGCTGACCTCGGCTTGGAATGTGTGTGTGTGTTCTTCTGTAGCAGTAGACATAATAAATTGGACTAGTGATTGGTGTAAAGGTGATCAAGACTGGGGCGTCTTGAGGTCACCTATGGTAAGGGCTGGAAAAATACTCAAACTCCCCCGCCCTGCAAGTGAAAATCAAGAATTAGCACGAGAACCTTCCCCTCGTGACTTATGGAGAAGTGATCGTCGACAGCTTCGCACCGAGGAAGCCGACCTTAACGCCATGGGATCTGAGCGTTCTCGTTGCCTTATCACTAATGACGAGTAGTAAAATCCATGACGGCATGCTGCTCGGAATCGGTAGCCAGCTGGTGAAGGCGAGCAGTAACAAAAATAAGATGAAAACCCATGTGCTATAAAACCTGAGGGCTAGGATTAGGCTAGAGAGAGATGCGGCTATAGCGGCTACTTTCATGGTGAACTCCAGCGACATGAGAGGTAGCCCGCCGAGCTGAGCGTTTGAGTTAACAACAAGGTATGCCAAAAGATAGACAAGGGCTGCAAGCATGAGTCCTCGATGCGCTAGAGCTACAACCCTGAGCTGAGGGCCTGTCAT
>JALZUH010000240.1 GCA_023301645.1 Akkermansiaceae bacterium | reverse complement strand
ATTTTCTTACCTTCTGGCTCAGGGAAGGTTTCTCTGAAGGTGAATCCGTCTAGAAGGGCTTGTGTAGGATGGGCGTGGGCTCCATCTCCAGCATTGATCACACAGGCATTTGTCTGGCGCGCGATCATGGCTGGCAGACTAGGCATTTTGTTGCGCACGATAATGTAGTCGGTGCGCATCGCCTGAAGTGTGGCAACGGTATCTTGGATGGTCTCACCTTTCGTTACTGAGGAGTGAGGAACATCGAAATTAACGACATCAGCCGAAAGCCTTTTGGCTGCGATTTCAAAGGATGAGAGGGTCCGCGTGCTTGGCTCATAGAAGAGCATCAGGACGGACTTGCCCTTGAGTGCAGGCACTTTCTTCACCGAACGAGTAAACAGCTCCTTAAAAGGCGCTGCTTGATCGAGCAAATGCACTATTTCCTCGCGAGAGAGGGATTCAATATCTAGTAGGTCTTTGCGGCTCTTCATGGGCTTTTGGCTCAAACTTCTCAATGGAATACACAGATCCAAAGACAAGCACAAGTAATGATATCATAGTTATAAAACTTGCGTGGTGACTATCGGCTGGTTTTTTCCAGAAAACCAATAGTGCTAGCAGTAATGCAAATGCGGCTACGCTAAGCCCTATCGCAATGATCCCCTTAGCTACAAGAACGATACTCGCTATAGCAATCATATAGAGAATCAGCGTGAGTGGCAAAGAAAGTTTAGCTGGCTTAAATGGCTGAGCACTAGGGCGTTGGCTGAAGGCCATGTTACGCCTGAGGTCTTCTAGCTCTATGTCGCTTTTCTTATGCGTAGGGATTTCATTCATGTTGACGCTATCACTTCAACGGCGTCTTTACCGTCTGTTTTCAATAGTCGGACATCTACGTAGTCGAGGCGCTCTGTTTCGAGTGTGATTCCGACGTAGTCGGGTGCAAATGGTAGCTCACGATGACCACGGTCAATGAGCACTGCTAGCTCGATCTTGGACGGGCGACCGTAATCCATAATGGCGTCAATGGCCGCGCGGGTGGTCCGCCCTGTAAACAAAACGTCATCGACAAGGATGATGTGCGCTCCATCTACGGAGAATGGAAGCTGCGTTTCTTGCAGCTTCGGATTCGAGCTGAGGTGAGCTAAGTCGTCGCGGTAGAGGGATATATCGACGATACCCATAGGCGGCGTAATGCCTACGAGAGCTAGCTCAGCTAAGATCCGCTCTGCTACTTCATCACCACGGCTTCGCACTCCAACCAGCACGTATTCATTCGCTTGGTTTCTCTTACTGATCAACTCAGCGAGCTTCTTCACTCCTGAAGCGATATCTATGTCTGATAGCGTGCGTTTCATGGTCAATCTATGGAAATAGGATACGACGAACCTGTTCAGCTCTTTCAAGTGCTAGCTGCTGGGTTTCTGCAAGAATGGTAACATGTCCCATTTTACGACCCGGCTTGGCGAGATGCTTTCCGTAGAGGTGGAGTTTCACCCCGGGGACGGCGAGCACAGGCGACCAATCTGGTGCCAGCTCAGCTGATGGCCAGAGATCGCCGAGGAGATTAATCATAACGGCTGGGCAAACAGTCTCTGCTGATCCTAATGGGAGCTGAGCTGCGATACGTAGCTGCTGTTCAAATTGTGATGTCTGAGCGGCCTCTATGGTCAGGTGACCTGAATTATGCGGGCGTGGTGCTAGCTCATTGACTAAGATCCCCCCTTCCGAGTCGAGAAAGAACTCGATGGTGAGTATGCCACAATAATCTAGAGCTGTGATGATTTGCTTAGCGATGTCCTGAGCATTGAGAAGCGTTGCCTCTGGCAGTCTTGCAGGGAAAATAGAGGTGTCGAGGATGTGATTAACATGTAGATTCTCGATCGGCTGGTAGCTCGCTGTTGTCCCATCCTGATGACGAGCTACGATCACGGAGAACTCGCCAGCAAGCTTGATTTTCTCTTCTAGAATACAGGGTTTCTCGCTTAGATCCTTCCAGATAGCTTCTGCTTGTGAAGCTGCTGTATTCTTAGCAATAGCGACTTGCCCCTTGCCGTCATAACCGTCGGTGAGTGTTTTAAGGATGGCATCACTGGATAAGTTATCAAGCTCTTTGGCAAGATCAGCTGCTGACTGAATGATGGAAAAAGGAGCTACTTTGATACCGTTATCGTGCAAGAAAGTCTTCTCTAACTCCCTATTCTGACAAATAGCTACAGCTGATGGCGAAGGAGTCAGTGAGACTTGTTCCTCGACCTGTGCTAGTAGGCTGGTAGGAATATTTTCAAACTCAATGGTCGCCACGTCTGTGCTGGCAATGAACTCTCTAAACGCATCTAGTGAGGGAAACGGGTCTGCGAGGATCTCATCAGCGAGAACTTCTGCACCAGATTTATCGCCACCGGTCCAAGTCACTACACGAAAGCCCATTCTATGAGCAGCATTCGTCAGCATTCGACCAAGCTGTCCGCCTCCTAGGATACCTAGATTTTTTACGTTTTTGGTCATGAATTAAGAATAATTAAAAAAGTTTTAAAAGTAGTTACTAAGCTGTGTTTATCAATCGGTAATTACAGCGAAGGATCAGGCAAGGTCGACGCTTCGATTTTCTCACGCTGTTCTTTGCGGAAAGCAACTAGCTTCTCAGCGAGATCCTTGTCACCAGTAGCGGCAAACATAGCGACAGCAAAGAGTGCTGCATTAGTGGAGCCTGCATCACCAATAGCAAAGGTGGCAGTCGGAATACCCGCTGGCATTTGCACGATGGAGAGAAGTGAGTCAACACCACTGAGGGTTCTTGATTTCACAGGCACTGCAAGCACGGGAAGTGTGGTAATGGCGGCTGCCATACCAGGAAGGTGCGCTGCGCCCCCTGCCCCTGCGATAATACACTCGATACCTCGTGATGCAGCATTCTCGGCATACTCATAAAGAAGGCCAGGCGTGCGGTGGGCAGATACGACGCGTGACTCCCATGGGATACCAAACTTGGAGAGTGTAGCAGCGGCTAGCTCAAGTGTGGGCCAGTCAGACTGACTCCCCATAATAATAGCAACCTTAGGATTTTCTGAGTTCGATGATTGTGCAGGCATGTTGATAGAGTTTCTATACGTAGCGATCAGCCACTTCGTCGAGCATTTTGTCACTTGAATGCAGTGAGTCAAACACAATGACAGCTCGCGAAGACTTATCTCCCCCTGGTCTATTTATCACAATGGCTGGAATCAGCGTATCTCAGGCACAAAAAAGAGGAGACTCTTGCGAGCCCCCTCTTTGGATAATGATTCGTTTGATACTTATCGTATGGAATACAACGACGCCTTTTCTAGCTAGTTTCTAGCTATAAAGTGGTCCGTAGTTTTCACATGCGCGGAAGTCTCCGCCTTCTGCATTAGCTGTGCCGTGCGCAGCCCATGATGATGGACGGTAGATGCGCTCTTGGCTAACATTGTGCATGTAGACTGGGATGCGAAGCATCGAAGCAAGAGTGATGAGGTCAGCACCGATGTGACCGAAGCTCATTACACAGTGGTTTGCACCCCAGTTATTCATCACAGAATAAGTGTCTAGGAATGCGCCTTCACCAGTAATTGTTGGGCAGAACCATGTTGTAGGCCAAGATGGGTTGGTGCGCTCGTCGAGAGCATTGTGCACATCTTCTGGAAGCTCTACAGTGTGACCTTCAGCAAGCTGAAGCACTGGGCCGACACCCTTAACGAGATTAAGACGAGCGATAGTAGCAGGCATGCCACCCTTGGTAGAGTAGCGTGTGCTCATACCTCCACCTGGGAAGTATTCAGTAATGGATGGGTGCCACGAAGTAGCATCAAGACACTTCTTAACTTCTTCGTCAGTGATATCCCAGAAAGGCTTCATTACTGGATTACCATCAGCGTCACTCATCTGACCTGTGCCATCGAGTGTAGCTGGTCCTGAGTTGATCAAGTGAAGCAAGCCATTTGAAGCAGCTCCATCTAGCTGGTGACCAGATACGCGCTTTACTGCGTCTGGTGACCAATACGTGCGAAGGTCAGCGAAGATCTGAGCAGTGTTAGTAAGGAGGTTACCAAAGAGCATGGTAACAGCATTAAGAGCATCGTTTTCAGTAGCAAACTGATAAGGAGCGCGCTTGCCATTCCAGTCAAATGATGTGGTAAGAATCGCCTCCATAAAGTCACCATTAGCATAATGGTCTGTCCACTGACGCTGACCTTGGAATCCACCGCAGATCGCATTGCGACCATGCGCTTCTTCACCGTAGCCGAGTTCAGCAAGACGCTCATTACCAACCATGAGGTCACGTGCAATGAGTGCCATCTTAACTGACATTTCCCACTCAGCATCGAGAGTCTCACGTGAGCGCTGAGTCTCAGGGCTATTGTAGTCTTTCCCCTCAGGGCAGTTTTCCTTGACCCATGCGAGTGCTTTTTCATACTCAACAGGATCATAAATTTCTTTATCAATACGACGAGCAACCTCTGTCATGTCGACAGCCTCAACACGGATGCCGAGGTAGTCTTGGAAGAAGTCAGGATCGACAACTGAACCTGCAATACCCATTGATGTGCCACCAAGTGAAAGGTATGACTTACCACGCATGAGTGCTACAGAGAGACCCGCACGGCAGAATGTAAGAATCTTGTGCGCTACGTCAGCAGGAATAGATGTGTCATCAGACTCCATGACATCACGACCGTAGATGCCGAATGCAGGAAGCCCCTTCTGGCTGTGGCCAGCAAGTGCTGCAGCAAGGTAAACTGCTCCAGGACGCTCTGTGCCATTGAAGCCCCAAACTGCCTTTGGCGTGTGAGGATCCATGTCCATTGTCTCAGAACCGTAACACCAACAAGGAGTCACAGTGAGCGATACACCTACGTCTTCACGCTTGAACTTATCTGCACAAGCTGCTGCTTCAGCAACACCACCGATACAAGTGTCAGCGATGACACACTCTACAGGTGACCCATCTGGGTAGCATAGATTTTCAGATATGAAGGCAGCTGTTGCCTTTGCCTGATTCATAGTCTGCTCTTCGAGCGATTCGCGAACTCCACCAAGTCGGCCATCAATAGTTGGACGAATTCCGATTTTAGGAAGGTTTCCTGATTTAAATACTGTTTTCATAGATTGTTATATAAGTGAGTGTTTGTTGAGTGTTTGTTGAGTGTGTTGTTATTTGATGAGCTTGATAAATGTCTCGTAATGCTCATCCCAGTTGGCTGTCTCCTTAGGGGTAAATACATCAGTTTGCACAGATGCTTCGATGAGCTTTCTGCCAGCTGTAATATCGGGTAATTCTCCTACAGCTACCATCTGAGTGATGATGTTACCACATGAAGTAGCCTCAATAGGTCCTGCCACGACAGGTATTCCGAGCGCGTCTGCAGCAGTTTGCATGAGAAGCTGATTCTGAATCCCGCCACCACCAGCATGTAGCTGAGTGAAGGTTTCACCAGTCACTTCAGAAAGAGAGGTAACCACTTGGCGATATTTCAGAGCTAAGCTCTCAGTGGCGATTCGTAGAATACTCCCCTTCGTCTCTGGCACAGTCTGCCCAGTAGCGCGGCAGTATTCTTGGACACGCTGAGGCATGTTTCCAGGAGCGGAAAATGAAGCGTGATTAGGATCGATAAAGGCCGTAAAGGGCTGCGCTTCTTCTGCAAGTCGAGCTAGCTCAGCATATCCCATTTCCTCACCATGCTCTAGCCAGTGACGGCGGCACTCCTGAATGATCCAGAGACCTGAAACGTTATGTAGTAAGCGGGTAGATTTATTGACCCCGCCCTCATTAGAAAGACCAGCCTCATATGCCTGCTTAGTCGTGCGAGGCTTATCAAGCTCCACCCCGATAATTGACCAAGTGCCTGAGGATAACCACAGTCCACCGCGCTCCATAGGAAGTCCAGCCACAGCACACGCTGTATCATGACCTGCAGAAGCCACCACTTTAATAGGGCTAGTCGCCTCGGCATTATCCATGACCGATTGATTCATAGGCCCTAGAACAGTGCCCGATGAGACGATTTCACCGAACATTTCACGAGGCAAGCCGATCTTATCAATCACCTCCCAAGCCCAATCCCTATTAAGTGGATCATATAGCTGGCTAGTGCTAACAATCGTGCGCTCGTTAGACTTTACGCCACAGAGCCAATACGCCAAAAGATCAGGAGTAAATAAAACGCGATCTACAACATCAAGACAAGGGCTCTGCTTCACTTGCTCTGAAAGCAGGTGCAAACTAGAGTTATAAAATGCTGGCTGTATGCCTGTATGCTTATACTGCTCTTCTTGTGACATACGTGAGTCTAACTCAGCCTGCATGCCCTCACTACGAGAATCACGATACTGATGGTGTCCACCAAGGACATTACCTAGCTTATCTACGAGTGCAAAGTCACAGCCCCAACTATCGGCAGCAATAGAAACAATCTGATCACCGTATTTCTCCACAGCCAAGCGAATACCTTCTGTAATATGAGAGAAAAGACGAGGAGTATCCCAGTAGATGCCGCCGTTAATCTCAATGCCTTTGTTAGAGAAACGGTTCACTTCTACTATATTCAAAGACGAACCGTCGTATTCCCCTGCCACCAGTCGGCCAGAGCCTGCGCCCAAATCAATTGCGAGATATATCTGCATAGGCAGCTACGTTGAATTAAAATCAGCTATTTAGTCAAGCCGTGATAATCTCAACATTGATTTTTCTGAGTGACTTCAAAATATCAACATCGGCCTGCGCAGTAGTAATAAGTGTCGTTACATCCTTGCAATCAGCAAAGAAAAAGGCCGAGCACCTACCTAATTTTGTCTCATCACCTAAAAAACAAACATCCTCAGCTGACTCAATGACCACCTCTTTAAAGGCCGCTTGACGAGAATTCCTCTCGCTCACCCCTCGCTTCAGATCTAATCCACTACCAGAGAAAAACATACGGTGTATATTATAACGAGTCAGTGTGCGCGCCGCAGACAAGCCGATAAATGAACGTGACCTCGCTTCAAAAAGCCCTCCTGTGCTAATAAGATCCACATTCTTCATATTCCCCACCGCCATCACCACATCAAGAGAGTTTGTAACAATGGTCATGGGGAACTCAGGTAAAAACTCAGTGATAGCTAATGCCGTGGAACTCGCATCGATAAATATTGTCTCATCTGGTCTAATCCGCGAAGCAGCAATCTTAGCGATAGCCTGCTTAGCATCTCGATTGAGCAGCTGACGCTCAGTCAGTGAGAGTTCAACCATCGGACGCTCCACAAAGGTAGCGCCCCCATGAGTCCTAATTAAGGCACCCTGTGCTTCAAGCAGCTCAAAATCTTTTCGAATCGTCTCATCGGTCACCTCAAGCTCTGCAGCAAGCAAAGCGGTTCTCACCGTCCCCTTACCAGTAAGGCTTTTCATAATTCGCTGATGGCGCTCGGTAGCTAACATTCACAAATGTAAACAAAACGACATCAGCATTGGCAACTAATAAACACGGCAAAGGAGTTAAAATATTAAAATCAGCACCAATAAATTGACAGATACCATCAAAAGCTAAAAACTCGAAGAAACCCAAAAAGCTATAACACAATACATTCAATCATCTCCACCTTCAAAACAAAGATTAAACAGAACCTCTATTCTTTGTTTATCTGTGATTAATTCGTGAAATTCTTTGTTTTGGTTTGACGAACAATCTATTTCATGTAAATAAACAGCCATCAGACGATTTTATTATGTCAAATTTACCTAGCAACACCCCACGCGCAGTCGTAGAACACATGGTTCGCGAGCAAGTATACAGCGAAATGGGTCTTGGCCTACCTGAGACAGCAAAAGCCCCAAACGGCTTCGCTGTAAACATCAGCGCACGCCACTGCCACCTTACTGAAGAGGCCGTAGAAGCACTCTTCGGCAAAGGTCACAAGCTCACACCTAATAAGGGACTCTACCAAGACGGCGCATATGCAGCCAAGGAGTCAGTCACCCTTATCGGCCCACGTAGCCGAGTTATCTCTAATCTCCGCATCCTCGGCCCATGCCGTGATCTCAACCAAGTTGAGCTCGCCTACACTGATGCTATCTCACTAGGCTTCGACATCCCTACTCGTATGTCAGGTGATGTTGCCGGAACCCCTGGCTGTATGCTCATGGGACCAAATGGATACTTCAAAATGGACGAGGGCGTCATCCGCGCCCAGCCTCACGTGCACATGCACCCTGACGATGCTGCATTCTACGGAGTAAAGCATCTCGACGTCATGAAGATGAAGGTTCACAGTCCATGCTCTGTTACCTTTAACAACATCGTCGTCCGCGTTGACGAAAGCTTCAACCTCGAAGCACACATCGACACTGATGAAGGCAACGCCTGCGGCCTCAAGCCCGACACTTTCTGTGAACTGATCAAGTAATCAACTCACAATACCAACAAATCTAGAAAACTAGAAACCATAACTAAACACAAAAATAATACCATGAACAAAGCTCTTGGAATGATTGAAACAAAAGGCTACGTAGGTAGCGTGGAGGCATCTGACGCGATGGCCAAAGCCGCTGACGTAGATATCGTAAAGCAAGTCCAAATCGGTGCAGGATTCCTCACTATCCTCGTCCAAGGTGACGTAGGCAGTGTAAAAGCCGCTATCGACGCAGGTGCAGAAGCAGTAAGCCGCGTGGGCAACCTCGTAAGCGCTCACGTTATCGCCCGCCCTTCAGCTGAACTACTCAAGCAATTTGACATCTAATCTCGGATTTACACCCTGATTAACAATTAACTAATACAACATTATGGCTAAGCAAGCACTTGGAATCATTGAAACAAAGGGACTCACATCCCTCATCGAAGCATCAGACGCAGCTATCAAAGCTGCTGACATCACCATGACTGGCTGGGACAAGATCGGATCAGGTCTCGTTTGCGGTTTCTTCACAGGCGACGTAGCTGCAGTAAAAGCAGGTATCGACGCAGGAGCAGAAGCTGCTGCACAGGTAGGTGAAGTGAACGCAGTTCTCGTCATCCCACGTCCACACGACGACCTATCTAAGCTAGGTCCTTGGATTTCCTAATCACTAGGCACTACTAAAAAAACATCCATTAAATTTATGCGCATACTAATCGCCAATCTGGGATCTACGTCCTTTAAATACTGTCTCTATGAAGCAGACGGCACTACTGAGACTGAAATCGCATCTGGAGCATTCGAACGCGTAACTAATTACTCAGAAACCATCAATCAATCGCTCTCAGATCTCGTAGAGCAGGGTCACCTCACAGACATCAATGATATTGAAGCTGTAGGATTCAAGACCGTGCTTGGACGCAATCTAAGTGGCTGTGTTGATGCTGATGAGAAGG
>JALZUH010000239.1 GCA_023301645.1 Akkermansiaceae bacterium | reverse complement strand
GAGCATTCTATAACTCCCCAGTAGATCTCGACACCTTCCCCGCCTGAGATCGTTTCAGCCTCAGGCGACCTAGTAAGCTTGATATTTCTCCAGTTCATTTCTTACAGGGTTTAAGGCTCTCACGTTGCACTATGCACGTTTCCACAAAAAAGCCCCAGATTTCAACTCTTTGGTTAAAATCTGAGGCGCTTAGAAATAATCAATGACTGCCTTAGAATGGAATGTCATCAGCATCCTCCGTATAATCGGAATTTGCTGGTGAACCTCCATTCTGTGACTGTGCTGGTGCGCTTTGCTGCTGTGGCTGAGCTGGTGGATTAGACGATTGACCGCCACCACCACCTGAGGAACCAAGTAGCTGGATATTCTCCGCCACGACCTTGAGCTTTGTCCTCTTTTGACCAGAGGTCTTATCCTCCCAAGAGTCTGTCTGAAGGCGACCTTCTACAAAGAGGGGTCGCCCTTTAGCACAGTATTGGTGAGCAATTTCCGCAGTTCTTCCCCAAAGGGTAATGTCTACGTAAGTGACATCCTCTATCTTCTCGCCACTATCACCAATACGGACACGATTTACTGCCAGACTAATATCAGATACAGCAGTGCCCTTCGGTGTGTAGCGAATTTCAATATCACGGGTTACATTACCCATGACCATTACTTTGTTAAAACTAGCCATAAATCTAGAATAGTAAAAAATAAGTCACGACAGCAAACCTATTCGTAAAAATAGATGCTATCGCAAGCTTCAAACCATTCCTAATCCTAGGAACATTCCCTAACTTAGGAAATGCGCTGGTAGTGCTGCATGTAAACACTCGTGTTAAGAGCAAGCACCGACTGGATCTTAGTGATTGCCTCAGGAGCAGCCTCAAAGATGTAGTTTACATAATGACCACCTTCAATCTGGCGTGCATTGTAAGCGAACTTCTTACGTCCGAGTTGCTTGATTTCATCCATTTTGGCGCCTTGACCTTCGATTTCTTTTGCCACTACTGACACAAGATCGTTAACACCGTCTTCAGTGCCAAGAGTATTTAGTACAACTAGACCTTCGTATTTTCTGCTCATCGCTATTGGTTTGTTTTAAGATTTATTTTTTTCTTCGTATTAAAGGAACTAGCCGCAGCTACCACTCCTTCAGAAAGCGCAAGCTGAACAGCTTCTGCGGCACATGCAAGCGTGTTTTCTAATTCATTGCGTTCTTCTATCGAAAATTTGCCTAAAACATGCCCCACCATGCCTCCAGGTTTGGCATTTCCAATGCCGACTTTCAGCCTTGGGAAGTCATTAGATGAAAGATGGTTGATCATCGACTTTATACCGTTATGGCCACCCGCAGAGCCTGACATGCGAAATCTTAGCGCCCCGCACTCTAGGGAAACGTCATCATAGACCACGAGAATTTCCTCAGGCTTCCATTTATAAAATTTCATCGCAGCTGCTACCGACTGGCCACTCTCGTTCATAAATGTCTGAGGCTTCATCAGAATAGCACCTACATCGGCCGCTTTGGCGACATGGGCTTTCCACTTCAAGTGATTGGCCAAAGCCGCGCGGTAATCTTCGGCAAGCTTATCGACGATTAAAAACCCGATATTATGGCGGGTCATCTCGTATTTTTTACCGGGATTGCCCAGTCCTACGACAAGTTTGATAGCTGACATGTGATGAGTATGTAAAAAAACAGCCCGAAGCCAAGGCTTCGAGCTGTTAAAATAAATATGGGTATAAGAGAGAGCGAATTACTCCGCTGCTGCCTCTGCTTCAGCTGCAGGAGCTGCTTCAGCATCAGCTCCAACTGCGTCATCGCTCTTAGCAAGACGTGTCTTAGCCACAACAGCGACAACAACATCTGCACTGAGAACAGGTGTGACACCTTCTGGGAAGTCGATTTTGCCGATGTGAAGTGCCTCACCAATAGCGAGGTCAGATACATCTGCTGCAATGCTTTCAGGAAGGTCATTAGGAAGACAGCTGATCTCAACTGTGTAGAGAAGCTGCTCGAGAAGACCACCAGCCTTAACACCTACTGCCTCACCTGTGAATACAAGTGGGAGGTTAGCTGTAATCGCTGTCTTAGCGTCTACTGCAAGGAAGTCTACATGGAGATACTGACCTGTAAGAGCGTTCTGCTGCACGTCCTGAAGGAATGCTAGCTGTGTGCCACCACCATCGAGGTCGAGGTTAACAAGAATACTATCTGATGCGGATGCCTTAAGCATGTCGCGGAAGACCTTAGCATTGATTTTAACATTTTGGTTCTCTGCACCGCCGCCGTAGACGACAGCTGGAACGAAGCCTTCACGGCGCATTTGCTTAAGTGAGCCTGAGCCAGTGCGTGCACGACCTTCTGCTTTTAGAGTTTGTGGTTTAGCCATATAATTGGTTAGTTGGAATGAATTGTTTTGTTTGGACGGAGCAGGTCCGAAGTTTGTTAGCAATGGTAGTAGAGTGAGCAGCCAACGCCTTTCGAGGCGCGCGTAAGTAGCATGCTATGACTCAATGTCAAAGAGAGAAGTGACAGATTTTCCGTCGTGAATTCTGCTGATCGCATCTCCCAGTAGTCCAGCTACTGAGACTGTCGTGACTTTTTCACCATATGCTTGTGGCACTGAGTCCGTAGTAATCAGCTCTTTGATGGCAGATTCAGCGATACGTTTGCGACCCATATCACCTAATACACCGTGAGTAACACCTGCATAGATGCTCTTCGCACCATTACGCTGCAGGATCTCTGCGGCCGCACATAGTGTGCCAGCAGTTTCAGTCATATCGTCGACAAGAAGCACATTACGACCTTCCACATCACCGATGACATTCATTGCCTCTACCTTGGTTGCACTGACGCGATGCTTGGCTACAATAGCAAGCTCAGCACCGAGATTGTCAGCATACGAGCGAGCCATTTTCACGCCACCAACATCTGGTGAGACAACGGTAAGGTTACTTGCATCATCGCCGTGCTGTTCTCTAAGGTGCTTAATAAAGACTGGCTTCGCGTAGAGGTGATCGACAGGAATATCAAAAAAGCCCTGAATCTGTGGCGCATGGAGATCCATCGTGAGCACACGGTCTACGCCGGCTGCTGAGATAAGGTTCGCTACAAGCTTAGCTGTGATTGGAACGCGCGGCTTATCCTTACGGTCTTGACGAGCATAACCAAAGAACGGTATCACTGCAGTAATACGACCAGCACTAGCGCGCTTGGCTGCATCTACCATGATGAGCATTTCCATTAAGTTATGGTTTGTCGGGGGGCATGACGGCTGGACAATGTAGATGTCTTCACCTCGGATATTTTCATTAATTTGAACAAATGTTTCACCATCTGGAAATGAAGTAACCTGAACGTCTGCTAGTTCCTGTCCAAGATGAGATGCGATTTTCTTCGCTAATACTCCGTGTGCCTTGCCGCTAAATATTTTCATAGAATGCTATGTTGGGATAACTTGTGTTTTCCGTTCTGGTGTTTTTCTTTAGAGCATTTCCTTACGGATTGCTCTGTGAAATACCTCTCTGAGATGGGCAGTGTGGATTTAGATTTGCTAAAGACAACTCCAAACAACGATTTTAAGTCGTATTATTTTGCCCCAACGCCAAAAAGAACGGCAGGAACGGTCATAATGAGGAGTTTGATATCGAGCCAAAGCGACCAATTATCAATGTATTCAAGGTCCATTTCCACCCAGTCTTCCCACTCTGTAATCGTGTTTCTACCACCAGCCTGCCATGTGCAAGTAATGCCCGGCTTCACGCTCAAACGCCTACGGTATTCGGATTTTTCAAATTCCTTGACCTCATAAACCGGAAGTGGTCTCGGCCCAACAAGGCTCATATCACCAAATAACACATTAAGCAGCTGAGGCAGTTCGTCGATACTCCACTTACGCAAAAACTTCGCAAAGGGAAACACACGTGGGTCGTCCTCTAGCTTAAAGACGGGGCCTGACATTTCATTGCCCATCTCTTGTTTGACCTCAGCGAGCTTCGCTTCAGCGTCCACGACCATCGTTCTAAACTTCCACATTTTAAACTCCTTACCATACTTACCAGCACGAGCTTGATGGAAGAAAATAGGAGCTCCAGGACTGGCAAAGCAAATACCGATCATGGCAAATAACCAAAATGGTGACGTCGCTATGATTAAGACGAATGCCCCAACACGGTCTAACACCTTCTTCACAAGTAAGGCCCATGAAAGATCGGGGGTTGCCCGCAAGACAAGCATTGGATTACCT
>JALZUH010000238.1 GCA_023301645.1 Akkermansiaceae bacterium | reverse complement strand
CTCGGACTGAAGCACCTTGATAGTCTTCGAGTAGTTGCCAAGCTTGGTGTTGATGGCGATAGCAATCTGCTGCAGCTCCTTGCTCTGGCGTGAACCAGCGAGCACTACAGACTTACCAGCATTAGCCTTGAGATCCTTAGCGCACTCCTTAGCCCACTGCTGCTCTTCGGCTGACAGAGTCACACCACCTGAAACAGTCACACTACAGCCTAGCTTATTAGCCACTGCTGCTGCAATCGCTGGCACCTGACTTGGCGCGATACGGAGACGATGGTCTGCCATGCCACCTGTAAGACTGAAGCCGCCCTCTACCACGTAGAGACGATTCATCTTAGCAGCGTCTGCCTTCTTGGTGTAGTCAGCGCCCTCGATGAAGCGATTCTTGTAGAAGCCACTTACTGGCCCCTGCTGGTCGAGTTCTAAAAAGTCACTATCGAGCGAAAGGATCACCTTCGCCGCTGCAAAATCAACTGAGGTCTCGGCACCTTTTGCGAAAGCCTCATTGTAAGCCTCCTTGCGAGCCTCGCCAGAAAGCGGCTCATACGCGTAGAACTTCGCTGCGCCAAACTTCGCCTTCAGCTGCTTCACGAGACGGCTACGAGTCGGTGACTGATCTTCACCGAAGACAAAGCCAACCTGAGAAGAACCCTTCAGAGAAGTAGCGAGAGCAGCCTCGAACTGGTCACGAGTAGCTACCTCACCATTGTGGAGGAAGTCACGTGAACGAGCTGGATCATACATATCCAGCACAGACGCCTGCACGAACGAATCTGTTCCTGCCTGCGCATCAAAAAGTTTATTAGGCTCAAGCTTCGTAGGACGCCCTTCATGAGTCGTTACTACAACAGGCACTGAACCAGTAGCACGCGGCATCGAAGACGCGTAGTTCACAGGCTTACCAGGAACGCTCCACTCTGGAGACTCAGCAAAAGGAACAATAAGAGCCTCAGGGCGACGGCATGCCGCCAGACTCATACCTGCTAGTGCAGAAGAAGCACCCATGAGCTTCATGAACGAACGGCGAGAAACCTCACGCTCCTCCTCCGTCTCCATCTGGGCAGAACCCTCGACGAACTCGCGATCAAGCGCATCTTGAAAGCGCTCTGTGCCCTCCAGCTCGCCTAAGCTACGCCAGATTCTAGATCCACCCTCATTGGCAGTGTTTACTGTGCCAGCTGCGTCGACTGCATCGGCTGTATTAGCTGCTGGGGTTTCAGATTGATTGTTATTCCGATTGCTCATGTGCTTGATAGGAAATTAAAAGTGAAGGAAATGGATGATTAAGTGAGAAAAGAGAGAGAGAAGATACGAGAAAGAGAGAAACTCAGGAGACAAAAAGCCCCCCTAGCCTTCGGGTGAAGAACAGGGAGATAATAGCGTCGAATTAACGGTGGCAAGTCGAGCAGCTATCCTTAGGATAGACATTCCAATTATGCTTCAGGAGAAGACCGAAGTCCTCTTGAGTCGTAATACGCTCACCTTTTTCGTCTAAAACTTCATTCGCCTGCAGGTAATCCTCGGCATTGTAATCAAGATTGTAAACCTCCTCCAACGGACGCAGATGCTTCTCAGGATTACGGTGACACTCCAAGCAGAACTCCATGCTCAAGCTCTTATCGTGATGCACCTTCTCCATCTTGTGGATATCGCCATGGCAGCTCTTACAAGAAACACCGCGGTTTACGTGAGCTGAGTGGTCGAAGTAAGCGTAATCAGGAGTCTTGTGAATACGCACCCACTCGATAGGCTTCTTCTCAGCACCCTCGATAGGGACGTGATCTTTATCGACACCCATCGCTGCACGAAGAGGGCCGAGCTTATCACTACCCTTCTGCACATGCTGGTGACAGTTCCAACAAGTATTCGCTGTTGGCAAACCTGCCTTCGCACTCTTATCGACACCACTGTGGCAGTAACGACAATCAATACCTAGCTCACCAGCGTGAAAGCTATGATCGTAATCAATAGGCTGATCTGGCTGGTAGCCTATACGCTGAGCCTTAGGGGTAGCATAGTAAGTGAATGCAGAGATCACTCCTACGCCTACCGTTAAAATACACACCGCTATCTTAAGCGGTAGTAGGTTGGTCCATCTTGGGAAAAAATTAGCCATGTCTTCCCGCGCTTTCTAGTGAAAGTTGAACTTTTCACAAGCAAAAAACACAAGAATAGCACCAAGAATCACCCCTTGTTTTTACCAATTCACAGCAGCCACAATCAACTATATTACCAGCAATCCCCGCTACTACTTAGCCTATGAGCCGAACCACAAATCCCTACCCACCCATCTACACCACATCTTTTTTAAAAAAATAATAATACGATTACTTTCTTGTTGCTACTGAGTCTCAATAGTGGCGCCCTGACGAAACTTAAAACATTCTGTAAATCAACGGACAAATACCCCCATAGAATCACCGCCTCGCAAAACAGATTAAACACTGAGTCTCAATAGATTAGCAGAAAATCCATCCGCGTCACCAACACAAAAATCAGATTGCAGAGCCGCCACCCTCACCCGCAGAAACCCCCGAAAACTAACAAATCTCTCATTTGTCCAAAAGGTCTCGAAACTTCCCCTTTTAGCTACTCAAAAACTCAAAATCGACTATACTAAGGAGTAGTCGAGCCTCGTGCTCAAACATAACAATCCACCAATCACCACCAACCATGATCCACCAAGAACTAGAGACCGCACTCATTAGCCAAATCAACCAAGAACTTACCGCCTCCTATAACTACCTCGGCATGTCCACCTACTTCGACAGCGAGAACCTAGACGGCTTTGCCAACTGGATGCTCATGCAGCATGACGAAGAAAAAGTCCACGCCATGAAGCTGCTCCAATACCTCCAAGACCGAGGCGGCAAAGTCACCCTCAATGCCATCCCCGCTCCTGTATCCAACTACACCAACCCACTCGAAGTCTTTCAAAAAGCACTCCTCACAGAAGTCGAGAACACCAAGTCCATTAACTCCCTTTATGAACTCGCATTCAAACACAATGACCACGCCACCAAAAGCCACCTGCAGTGGTTCCTCGACGAGCAAGTCGAAGAAGAGAAAAGCATCGAAGACATCATCGCCCTCCTAGAGCGCATCGGCGACGAAACAGCAGGCCTACTCTACCTCAATGATAAGCTCGGTAATAGAAAACCTGAAGAGGGCGAGTAAGCAAAGGTAGCGGAGATCAACTGGCTACCCCAATGCTCCTAAAACTCTATTCATACCACCACCTGATCTAGCGAGCTTATTCTACAAAGAGGTAACGCATCCCCCTGAATGCACACTTCTTAGGATCTCTGCTTGCTAGAGTATATATCTTGCCCTTTATTAAAAACATATGAAATTAAAGTTCTGCGGCGCAGCCGGCACCACGACAGGTTCTCAGCATCTATTAGAAATCAACGGAAAGCGCATTCTCCTCGACTGCGGCCTCTACCAAGGTCGCCGAGACGACGCCCACAAGATCAACCGTGACTTCCCTCACTTCGACCCAGCCACCATCGACGCGGTCATCCTCTCCCACGCCCACATCGACCACTCTGGTAACCTACCCAATCTCACCGCCCGTGGATTCAAAGGCAACATCTACGCGACATTCGCCACCCGCGACCTCTGCCAAGTCATGCTCGCAGACAGTGCTCACATCCAAGAAAGTGACACCAAGTGGCTCAACAAAAGACTCGCCAAGAAAAACCTCCCACCCGTAGAGGCCCTCTACTCCAAGCGTGACGCAGAAATGTGTCTCAAGCAATTCGTCAATGTCGGCTACGACCGCCCCATCATGGTCGCCCCAGGAGTCACCCTCCGCTTCTACGATGCAGGCCACATTCTCGGCAGTGCCCAGATCCTCCTCGAAGTAGATGACCAAGACGACGGCAAGAAAAAGCGCTTCCTCTTCTCAGGCGACGTAGGACGTGGCGGTAATGACATCCTCAACGACCCAGAAGCCGTCAAAGACATCGACTTCATGCTCATGGAAAGCACCTACGGTGGCCGCGAGCACGAGCTCGGCACAGGAGCAGACGACAAGATCGCAAACGTCCTCAACCGCGCCATCGACCGCGGCGGAAAGATCATCATCCCCTGCTTCGCCGTAGAAAGAACCCAGCAGATCCTCTACGTGCTCAATCAACTCTTCGCTGACAAGCGCATCCCCGAAGTCCCCGTCTTCGTAGACAGCCCGCTCGCAGTCAATGCCACCGAAATCTTCCGCCTCCACCCCGAGTGTTTCAACGACGAAGTCAATGAATTCCTCCACGAGAAGCGCGACGCCTTCGGCTTCGAAAACCTCACCCTCATCCGCGCGGTGGCCAAGTCCAAAGAGCTCAACAAGCGCGAAGGCCAGAGCATCATCATCTCCGCCTCAGGCATGTGCGAAGCAGGTCGCATCCTCCACCACCTCAAAAACAGCGTTGGCGATCCGAAGAATACTATCCTCTTCGTCGGCTACTGCGCCGATAACACCCTCGGCTCCAAGATCCGTAATGAAGACCCAGAAGTCCGCATCTTCGGCGACCCCTACGAGCTCAAGGCAAATGTCGAAATCATGGACTCATTCTCAGGTCACGCGGACCACTCCGAGCTACTCGACTACTTCGAAGCCACCACTGGTAAGAAAGAAAAAGTCTGGCTCGTCCATGGCGAGCAATCCCGCTCCGAGAAATTCTGCGAAGCCCTCCGCGAAATCCACGACGGCGACGTAGAAGTAGCCCGACTAGGAGAAGAAATCACCTTCTAGGGTAAACGCCTAACCGAATCTTCACCAAAGCCCCATGAACTAGCTTCATGGGGCTTTTTAATAAAAAAGACGCCACCCTGCCCTACACCCCTATCATTTCCCTTCGCGCTATCTGACTTTTGGGTGCATGGTATGCTTATGGCGAGTCGATTAGCTTTATTAGGTTTGGTTGCGGGTGTTAAGCGCGGGGTCTTGGCTGGCTTGGTGCTGGTGGGTTCTTTTGTCACGGCTTCGGCTGGCGAGGAGCTTACTGAGGTAGTTTTCTTACCGACGATTCATCGTAATCATCTGACTTCTAAGTCGTATGGTCTTGATCGGCTTGAGTCTGCGCTGCGTGAGATTGCGCCGGCTGTGATTTGTGCTGAGATCGTGCCTGCTAGCTTGAGGAAGCATAATGCGGG
>JALZUH010000237.1 GCA_023301645.1 Akkermansiaceae bacterium | reverse complement strand
AAGTATTCACAGGATGTTTTGCGCCAGCGCTCAGAAGAAGGTAACCCATACGTGGTAAAGCACTCTTCAGTTGCGGGGCAGCCTTCTCAAGAGGCTGTCGTGAGTATGGGCGTGCCCACTGCAGATGAGAAGACGTTGGGCATGGTTGTGCATATGTTGGCGATCTTTACGGGGTTTGTAGGTGTTGTTATTCTGTGGATTCTCAAAAAAGATGATTCGAAGTTTATTGATTACCATGCGCGCGAGTCGTTGAATTTTATGATTTCTATATCGATTTATGGTTTAGCTTTATCTGCGGCTACAATAGTTATTGGGTTTTTAACATTTGGTATCGGGGCGGTGCTTTTGATGCCTTTGGTATTTGTGTTAGTGATCGGGTCATTGGTTTTAGAGATTATGGCCTGCATGGCAGCAAACCGTGGTGAGTATCACAGGTATCCTTTTACGCTTCGCTTGATACCTACTGCGAGGTGATAGGTGGAGTGTGAGGCGAGAGTCGAGTGGGCGTCTATTTGCTTGCCCAACAGCGTCTGAGAGCTATCTTTTTGGCAGATAACTCTACTAACTTACTCCCATGAAATACCTTACTAATACTTCTCTCTACGGCGCTGCTTCTTTATCGATACTCATGATGACTGCCTGCTCTAGCCCTGTGGCTCAGACTGGTGTGATTAAAGATGTCGGTGATGCGGCGGTTGACTCAGTGACGCAAAACTCTGGTATTGCGACTAAAATAGCTGTTCGTAATGCGACGGGGTTCGGAACTAATCCAGTTGAGGAGAAGGCGACGGGCATTCTTAAGTCACTAGGCCTCTAATTTAGAGAGGTGGCAGGAGTCCAGCACCTAGCCAATGGGGTGCTGAGTCTCTGAAATCTGGCTCTGGTATGAGCTGGCTAGTGGGCACTGGTTCCACCGGTGGTGCTCTTGTTTAGCTGGGGTTACCTCGTCTAGCTGATTTTAATAGGCAATTCCAGAATATGGCTGTTTGCTTGATTTTGTGTGTGGGGGAGATGTTTCTTTTGCGCTGTGTTGCTCGATGATGGCTGCCATGGCTGGGTGGATGGTGTATTTGTTGTGCCATTCGACGTTATAAAAGGCGTCCATGGACATCTTGCCTCGTAGGGTGGCTGCTTGCTGATGGAGTTCGTGGAGTTGTTTTGCCTCAGTTGGGCTGAGGGCGTTGATTTGTCGATCTTGCCTCTTTTGTAACTGGTCGATTTGCTGCTGAATATGGCTAAAGGTGGGTTCTTTTTTGGCGGTGTCCTGCATGGCGAGCATGGCGTGCATTTTAAGAACTCTGAGGTAGGCGAAGGCGGCTCGTGATTGGATGTCTGGGTGAGGAGAGCTTTGGGCAATGTGCTGGTAGCGTTCGATGAGGCTGCCGACCTTGTGGGTTTTTAGGTTCCCTAGCTTGAAGGTGTGGGTCTCTTCTTTGATGAGTTTTCTAAATGCTTTGAAGTCACTCAGCCACGGTTGTAGCGAGGGGGACTGGGATAGCTCTCGTCCTTGGTTGAGGATTCGAGCTTTGGTGCTGGCGTCGATGTAGTGCGTGCTAGGTGATCCTAGGAGGTGTCTGAGTGCGATATATTGCTCAGTGCCACTGCTGATGGAGTCGATGTGCTTGAGCTTTTCTGTTACAAGTCTTTGGCAGTGTTGCTGGAGTTCGTGGCTGGACTTGCTTTTCCTTACGGCTTGCACGTTAAGCCATTCGTTGACCCTTGGTGAGATCTTACTGATGTGGCCCTTTCCTAACCATTCTTCGTAGCAGAGAGATTCGATAATTGCGGCTTTGAAGTAAGGGACTGCAAGCTGGGTGTATGGGTAGTTTGGATCTGTTTCTCCTGTGCAGAGGAGGATGGCGAGTTTGTTTTTCTTGGCTCCGTGTTTGGCTTGGATTTGTGTTGGCTTGCCTGCGGCGATGATGGCGAGCCCGTCGAGGCCGTCTGGTGCGTCGAGTGAGGTGTAGAAGGCTACCCAGCCGCCTTTGCTGACGCCTGATAGTGTGCGGGCTCCAATGGTGAGCTTGCTTCTGTTTTGCAATGTGGCTTCTACTTCTTTACAGAGCGCCCAGTGCGCTTGGTAGTATTGTCCACTCGGGGTGTGGCTTTTCTGAAGATAGGAGAGGCCGATTCCTAGATACTGGTCGTTTTCATTTTCAATCCCTTGGGATGGCTTGCCGCTGGTGCCTGGGAACCAGAAGTTAATGTGGTAGATTTGCTCTGGGTTAAAGTCCTTCGGGTAGGAGATGAGGACGTATCCATCTACGGTTTCTTGCCAATGAACCTTTTCGACCTTTCTGCCGTTTGGCAGGGTGTAGGTTTCTAAAACTTCGCCGTTAGTCTGAGCATGCAGCCCTGTGGTCAATAAGCTGATGAGAAGGAAGGAGATGATGAGTTGTCTTAATGAAAGCCATCGTAATGGGGATTGAGAAAAGTCCGAGGGGGGAGTTGTGATAGCGATATCCATGGCGGTAGATGATAGCAGGGCGTGGGGGAGCCGTGAGTTGGGGGGGGAGCGATTGGGTTTATATTCTACTTTTCTACTTTGATTGATTGGGGTGACTTTTCAAAGGTTTTTGTTTTTTCATACATTCTAATGATGTCCTGCACGTTGGTGTTGGCTGGGTAGTTTCGGCGTATTTGCTTGATGGTGTCGCTAAGCCGTTCGCGCTGTGCGCTATCTGCTTTGTGTGAGTTCTGTGGAGAACTGAGCTTTTTTCCTAGTATAGCTGCGATCGTAGCCATTTGTATGGAGGGGGGCGCTAGCTCGAAGGGCTTGGCTGAGGGGGCATAAGGAATGGTAAATTGCTGCTTGATAGGGTTTCCCGATGTGGGGTCAGTCATTTGTAGGTGAATGACACCGATGTCTCCTTGTCCATCTTCACTAATAGCTACTTGGTAAAGGGCATTAGTTGGGCGTTGCGCCGCTAAGTGTCGGTTGAGTGGCAGGGTGTTATTTCTGTATTTATCGAGCTTTACTTTACCTGGGGCTTTGATGGTGGTTGCAGTGTTTTGAGTAATATTCGCAAACCCGATACGCCGATGGCTGAGGACACGCTTGGGATTGAAGATAATATGAATGGAGGAGGGGCGGGCGCGAGGTGGTGTATGGATGCCAATACGTATGAGGTTTGTCTGTGGGGTGAATGGAGCAACGGCTTGCTCAATGTTGATTTTAGCTGCGGTGTGCAGTGTGTCTTTTGTAGATCTGTTTTGGGGGCTAGTGAGGAGGTTGTAGTCAATAGCATTGATGAACTCTTCTTCTCGCATTTGTGCGGGGTCTGGAAGCTGGTCTTTCTCGAGTAAGTGGGTGCGGGCTATGTGGTAGGATTTATCAGAATGATTGGGGAGTATGACGGAGTAGATTTTTTTCTCGGTGGATGTTACGGGGTGGTGCTGGCTTTGTTGTGGATTCGGGGAGTCTCCGGTAATGGCTGCAGTATTTATACTTAGTTTCCTGTGGTCGAAATCTGATGACTTATTCTTGTTCGGGCCGAAGGCGGCGGATGCCCCTAGGGGAGAGACGATTTCTTTTTCAACCTGATCCTGTAATGCTGATATTGTGGAATCGTTGTATGGATTACTGGTGTTGCTGTGTTTTGCATTTGCTGTGATGGCGAATGATTTGTTCCGTGTCTGGTTTTGCCGTGAGCTATTGTCTTCGGAGTAGTCTGAGAGTATTGCTTTAAATTCTTTGGTATGTATTTTTTTAAGCTCAGCCTGTTTAGAGTGCGCTTGATTCTTGGGATTACTGGGGAGTATAGATTTGAGAGAGTATGCGCTGACGGCTAGAATACTAAGGGCTGCTGCAATGATTGCGGTTTTTCTGAGAGGTTGGAGTGAGGGGCTTTTTTTTGCCGAGGTTTGGCTTGTAGGTTCGGTAGATTGGAGGGCGTGGAGCAGTTCGTCGCGGTGGGTGGCTGGTAGTTGCCATTTGAGGGGGGGCTGCTGCGTTGAGCTTTGTTGACTCAGAGACTCTATGAGCTGATGATGAAGTGTTTCTGTCTGCTGCTTGAAGGCTGCAAGCTGAGGGTGTTTTTTGATGATCTCTTGGAGATTTTTGGTCTCAGCCTGGGAGGTTTCTCCTAACACCATGGCTGTGATTTGCGATTCTACTTCGCTGGGGTTCATGTTTTCGAGGGTTTGGCCGAAATGGGTTTCTTTTCTCATGGTAATGTGGCGGGTTTTTAACCGCGAGGAGAGGTGATGCCTACTTGTCGCAGCGAGGTGGATAGGTGTTTGAGTAGGTGGTGGATTTTGTATCCAACGTTGCCTGTTTTTAGGTTGAGGGTTTTGCCAATGTCGCTGTATGATTGGTTTTCGATATATTTAAGTTCAACGATTTTTTTTCCTTCAGCTGGCAGCTTTGCGATGAGTATGCGTAGTGTTTCGATTGTTTCTGCATGCTCTAGCTTCGTGTCTGGGCTCAAGCCTGTTAGGTTTTGTCTTTCGAATTGGATGTCATCAGAGTGCTCGATTAGAATTTCTCGCTTGTTCTTTCTAATGTGATTAAGGCAGAGATTTCGTGTGGCGCGGTAGAGCCAAGCTCGTGGTTCGTGGACTCCATGCCAGTTCTGATGGAGTTTGATGAAGGCGTCTTGAACGATGTCTTCTGCCACTTCTCGCCTAGCCACTAGACTATGGGCGTAATAGAGCAGGGGGGATTCTTCAGTGAGGAAAACCTCTGTAATGGATTGTTCTAAATTTTTTGTAGGCGAGACCTTTGTGCTGGGACGTAGAGCCTCTTTTCCAGATGGGGTATCTGGTTGAGATTCTTGTCGGTGGGGAGTCGGGCTTTTTGGCATAAAGGCAGGTCTGCTATCTGAGACTAGCGGTGGCGAAGATGAGGTGTAGTAATCTTTATGAGGCTGACTTGATTTCCTTTGGGGGTTATTTCGGCAACTTTTCCTGTTTAAGTTCTTTCGCTTGGCGTGCTTTTTTTGTTTCGTCTATGTAGACCGCTAGGTCGTCTGTAGCAGCTTTTTTGATGTCTTTTTGGGCGACTAGGCCGATACCTGTATTGGAAATGAGCTTAGTCCAGAATTGAGATCTTCCAAAACCTGAATTTTTTTCAGGATAAGTGGCAAATCTGATTTTTTTAACCTCTCCTGAAAAAGGTTGATAGCCGCTGATAGTAATGTAGTGACAAGGTGCTACCTTATATGCAGACGCGTAACTAAGTAAACACTCGGGAAATTGATGTGTTTGTGCGCGGACCCATTGACCGTCTTCATTTTGAGTTTCAAGTTTGAGGAAAATGTCACCATCTAGGTTTGGGAGTGATATTTCTTTGTCGGTGCGATTGATGAGAAATACCTGAACGTTGGCAAGCTTAGGGTCATGGGCATAATCGGCAATGAGGGAGACAACCCCGTCTTGAGGTTTAATGTTGTCAGGGAGCTCTTTGAGTGGCCAAACTTCGGCTTGAAGAGGGTTAGTGAGACAGATGCAGATGAGCAAGATGATGGCTAGGGTCGATGATGTGTATTTCATGATTTTATAATAGTTGTATCATAGATGATGACACGTGAAAACGGACTTTCTTAGAATTTAAGGTGAATTTTTTACCGCTTGTTGAATAGAGTCTCTAAAGCCTTTGACCATAAGTTGTTGCTTTAATATTTGATACTTCAATGGCTTGTCATCGCGGTCTTCTTAGCCTATGTAGCTCTTATGTC
>JALZUH010000236.1 GCA_023301645.1 Akkermansiaceae bacterium | reverse complement strand
GAAAGTCCGATTTGCACATTACCGCCACCCATCGACGAGGCTAGTTGATTGAGCAGGAGGTCTTGTGATGTTTGATTGCTTTCCTTTTCGATAGCGTCATTGGCAAACTTTTCGTAGAGGGCTTCGCGCTGCTCTGCGGTGATGGTGACTGCTCCTTGGAGCTGCGATATCTGATCAAGGGCGATTTTGTCGACTTTGTTATCGAGCTCATTTTGCTGATGCTCTTCGAGGAGCTCATTTTGCTCTTCTGAGAGGTGAGGTTTTAGGGTGTTGGCTAGGTGGTCTTTTTGTAAATATGGCATCATCTCGCTGACATCGGCCGGAGCGCCCTTCCGTGCTCCGTTACCCATGTTTCCAAAAATCGAGAGAGCTTCTTCTTTCTTCTCCATGTATTCACGAAGGGCTTTTTCTTGGTCAGCGTCTAGGCCAAGCTTACCGACGAGTTCTTTGATTTTTAGTTCAGCGATTTTTGCTTTGCTCTGTTTTTGCTTTTTGAGGTGATCCTTGAAGAACTTGGCGGCTTCTTCTGCCCCTAGTGTCCTCACGCTGCTTGTGACCGTTCCATCGCTACTATGAGTGACGATCTTTGAGGAGCTGCTTTTGGGTAGTTCTTTCCTCTTGATACTTGGTGAGGGCTTTGGCTCAGCTCTCTGCGCCGTTCTTACCTCTTCGACGACGACGGCCGTATCGGACTCACTCGATTTATTCTTCTGAAGAATAATAAGCATGGTCGCGATTGCGAGGGTGATGACAGCGCTGCCTGTAAAGATTGTTTTATTCATAGTGTAGTTGTTTCATAAAATGAGCGTTACCCTTTTGCGTTTTATCTTTTTTATAATATTTAATCATTTGGGAGCTATCGGGTTCACTATTAATCGATAAGCTATTTGAATTTTTTCACACGCTGCTCTATTTGTGTGAGCTGCGAGTTCGCTGACGCAGCAGCATACCGAGATCGAGTTACCCCGAGCCATCACACCCCACTAGCGATTACACCATGCTCTTTTATAAAAACGCCCAGCAGTATTTCCTGGAGGAACAAAAACGTCTCGTAGCTCGGCAGTCCGCTAATCTCCCTGATGAGGGAGTGATTACTAAGCTCCTACTTCCCTCCCCCGATCTTAATGAGAAGGATCATTTCCCTTATTATTCGCTAGCCCATGATGTAGATTCTCTTGAGGTGGATTATCGCGGAATTGTGGGTGAGCGCCACCAGTCGGTCACGCGAATCTCAGGTGGGCGTGAGCTTCAGGCATACCCACCGGGGACTGAGATCCGTAGCCATCGCCACCTTTTTATGAGCTGCTCAGCCGATATTGCAGAAATTTCGCATCGTATGGGGCTTGATATCACACCAGAAATGCTCGGCCTTAATCTGGTTGTTGATCGTGCAGACGGTCAGGACTTCACCATTACCGAGCTACCTGTTGGAACCGTGATGCTACTAGCCGATGAGGGTGCGCCTAAGCCGAGTAAGCCACCTTTGGCTACTTTCACGAGCTTTGTAAAACAAGAGGGCTGCGGCATCACCGGTAAACTCATCGCAGATCACTATGGCGACCCTTCGCTGACTCGTAAGTTCCGCGAAATTACTAAGGATCATCGTGGCATCCTCTGTAGCGTGGAGTTCCCCGTCAATGCTACGGTGAAGCTGATCAAGGGTCAGCGTATTTTCTTCCGCTATTCGCGAGGAACCGCGCTGTAGTTTTTAACCTTATTTGATCAATGGCTAGTTGCGGGTCACAGCCGCTATTTCACTACCCAAATCGATTTCAGGTAGTTTTCCCCTGAATACTCCTCGGGCATTTCTAGTGCGGTGATGCTGGATGCGCGGCTCACGCCTCCTCCGCCTTCTTCTCTAGCGCCTTGTGCTACCATTCTGGTGAAGTCACGGGCATCGAGCTTGCGGCAATTTGTGCAGCAGAGTATCCAGCCTCCTTTGGCGAGACAGCTATAGGCGAGAGCTACCAGACGGGCGTAATCTTTCTCCACTCTAAATACCTTTCCCTTATCATCGCGTGAGAAGGTAGGTGGATCGAGTATGATACCATCAAAGACGCGACCCTGTCGGGCAAAGCGCTTTAGCCAATGGAAGGTGTCCCCCTTGCAGAAATAATGATCCTCTGGGTTTTGCCCATTCAGAGTGAAGTTCTCCTTTGCCCAGTCCAGATACACCTGTGAGAGGTCGAGGGTAGTGGTCGTAGCACCAGCAAGGGCGGCACTTACTGAGAAGGCTCCAGTGTATGCGAAGGTGTTAAGCACCGTTTTTTCTTTCCCAGAGAACTTATGCACTCGCTGGCGATTGAGACGCTGATCGAGGAATATTCCTTGCGAATAACCTGCTTTAAAATGAATCTGATACTTTACGCCACTCTCCTTAGCGGTAAATGGCTCGCTTTGCTCGGGGCCTGCTATGTGTGTGGGATCGGTCTTTTCGTGCTGATCGAGCTGTTTCCAGTAGCTCGTCCTCTCGGGCTGCGCCTTGAGCCACTGACTAATCTCGATATCCAGCACTGGCTCACGAGTAGAGATAAGCCAGCGCCCTGCATAGCTATCGAGAAAGACACCAGGCAGCCCATCACCATCGCCATCGATGAGTCGCAGGGCGTCGGTCTGATCTGTAAGTAGGTGCTTACGTTTCTCAATGGCAGTTTGGAGCTTATGATGCATCACGGGGTTGCAATCTCATGATCTATCACTATCATCCAGCGCATAATGTCAGATATTCCCTCCTCCGTTCAAAATACTCTCTCTGATGCTGTCTCAGCAGGGCATCTTTTGGCGTCATCAAACGATAATATCCATGCCCTACTAGCTGGATCTATAAGCCCTATTACCCAGCAAGCTATCGCAGAGCTCGTCGAGGGGCAGCAGTGGCAGGAGCTTAATGACCGATTCTTTAAAACTCTAGCATTTGGCACAGGTGGCCTGCGTGGCCGAACCATTGGCAAGATTGTCACCTCGGTTGAGCAAGGAGCAGGAGGGCCTAACGATCGTCCAGAGCATCCCTGCGTCGGCACCGCGTCGATGAATTACTATAACCTCAGCCGTGCCGTGCGCGGTATGATCATCTATCTGAAGGGGTTTTTCGAGCAATCAGGTGAGACGAAGAAGCCTGTCTTTGTTTTTGGCCATGATACCCGTCACTTCTCACGCGACTATGCAGAATTCTGTGCCAAGGTCTGCACTGAGCTTGGCTGTGATGTTTACCTCTTTGACTCACCGCGTGCCACACCAGCGATTTCTTATGCCGTGCGCGTGCTCAATGCCGATGCGGGGGTAGTGCTCACAGCGAGCCATAACCCTGCCCACGATAATGGCTTCAAAGCCTATGGCCAAGATGGAGCTCAGCTCGTCGAGCCACATGCATCTGGTGTTATCACTGAGGTCAATGCCATCACTAGTGAGGCGTATGACCCTCTATCAAAAGACCAGCAAGGAACCCTTCACGTGCTCTCTGAGGCGATGGATCGCCAATATATGGATGATGCTAAAAGCCTTCTGCTTCGCCCAGAACTACTTGAGGGCGGCGGCACCAAGGTCGCCTTCACCAATCTCCACGGGACGGGTGCACACTGCATCGTGCCACTGCTCAAGGAACTCGGCTTCGACGTCGTCACTGTCCCTGAGCAGGATATACAGGACGGTAGATTCCCCACCGTAGCGTCGCCTAACCCTGAAAATGCCCCTGCCCTAGCCATGGCCATGGAGCTCGCCGAGGAAGAGGGAGCAGAAA
The DNA here is from genome assembly GCA_023301645.1 of Akkermansiaceae bacterium. Classification (GTDB taxonomy): domain Bacteria; phylum Verrucomicrobiota; class Verrucomicrobiia; order Verrucomicrobiales; family Akkermansiaceae; genus Oceaniferula. The sequence continues at coordinate 457 of JALZUH010000236.1, read as the reverse complement.
TCGTCATCGGCACAGACCCTGACTGTGACCGCATGGGAGTGGCCGTGCGTGATGAGGCGGGGAAAATGCAGCTACTTACTGGTAATCAAATCGGCTCTCTGATGGCGTGGTATCGCACCAAGACTCTCTTCGATCAGGGTATCATCAATGACTCTAATCGCAGCCGGGCAGTCCTCATCAAAACCTTTGTCACCACTGAGCTACAGACTGCCATTGCTGAAAAATACGGCGTAGGTATTGTCAATACTCTCACTGGGTTCAAATACATTGCCGCCAAGCTCCAGAAATACGAAGACTCTATACCCGCTGATAAGAAGGGCTCCTACCGCGAGCTCACTCCAGATGCTAGCCGCGCGCTTCGTCTTGAGTATTCACGATTTTTTATCTTTGGTGGCGAAGAAAGCTACGGCTATCTCGGCACCGACTCCATCCGTGATAAGGATGGCAATGGTGCCGC
>JALZUH010000235.1 GCA_023301645.1 Akkermansiaceae bacterium | reverse complement strand
CTGAGCGTAGATTCAATAAGGACATGCAGGAGCTTCGCCTGAAGCAAAAAGAGGCGAAGCTAGCAAGGGATAAGGAAGAGGAGAAGATTCTTGAAAGTCGGGAGCAGCTGGCAAAATTCATCGAGACTGAGGAAGTCCCTACGGACGTGCTTAAACGTGTGAGTGAGGGCTTGAAGAAATTAGACAGCCAGTTAGCTGATTTAAAAGAAACTAGCTCAGATGAGAAAATGAATGAGCTTCTCGACCTCGAAGAGCGAACACTCAAGCTAGCATTTGATCGCTCGAAAAGGGACTTTGAGCGCAGCAAGAAGAGAGGGTTACTTAAGGCAGAGTTTGACGGGGTTCTTGAGCTGGCGCGTAATTATGAGGCTGCTGAGTTTCCCTATGTGATTATACCTAATACTGGTGAGCTTTTTGCGACGATTAGTAATTCGTCCCACTACGAAATCCAAATCTCCAACAGAAATGCCATTTTACAGAGGCAGGATCTCAGTGGTCTAAGCCTCAAGGTCAAGGTCGGTGGGGTAGGTGAGGTCATTCACGCCCACTTCAAGGAGACGAGAAAACAGGATATTGGTAATACCACGAAGGATGTGCATGTTTTCGAGGTGGCCAAGGAGAATGCAGACTTAGCTAAGCTCTCCCTCGACGAAACGAGAGTGTGTGAGATCGTAGAGCACTTTGAGCAGGAGCACTACATTATACCTAAGACTGAGATTGCTTTCTTGAGAACGAAGGTGCTCAGAGCGAAAGGCTGGAAAGGCCTTGTAAAGGATCTCTGGCCTGGTGCTGAGCTCGTGATGGAGGGGCCATATTCTGTGGCTGTAGCGATGAAAGCTAAGTAATCGTTCAGCCTTGAACTGCTCATTATGAAAGTGTCGATCTCCAACTTGACCTACCGCTATCCTGGCGCGAGCTCTTATGTATTTGAGGACTTTTCATTTGAGGTTTCATCGAGGATCACTCTACTTAAGGGCTACTCGGGCTGCGGTAAGAGCACGATGCTGCGAATTATTGCTTCGCTTCTTAAGCCTAAGAAAGGCGTGATTACCACAAGCTCGGATTATAAATTCGGCTCAGCGCAATTCCTTCGTAAAGAAGTGGGCTTTGTCTTCCAGCAGTTAAATCTCCTGCCTCTTGCTAGTGTGAAGCGAAATATCGAGCTGGCTAAAAAGCTGGCACAAAACACGAGTCAGGCTTCTTCTGAAAACTCCGATCTCTGGGTGAAGCAGCTCGGGCTTGAGCCTCTCTTGCACAAAAAACCTGGCCAGCTATCGGGTGGTCAGCAGCAGCGCGCAGCCATAGCTCGTGCCTTTTCCAAAGACCCTGCTATTATCCTTCTTGATGAGCCTACTTCTGGACTCGATGACCTGAATACAGAAATTATTAAAAAAGCCCTACTCGAAAACATTGCAGATGGTGCCATCTGTATTATCGCAACACACGACCATAGATTGGAGACCATCGCTGATGAAATTCTTGATTTTAATACCTTCCTACCTATGGAAGAACACATTGAAAAGATGGTGTGAAAACCCTATTTCACCCTTCAGTAAAATTCTTATCCCCGTGTTGCTCTCTTTATTAGCAACCTTGATTCTCGTATTCTTCATTGAGACCGAGCAGCAGCTCATACGCCAGCTGCAGCAAGTTGACTCTTACTCGGCACTTATTTCTGAGCGGGTGCAGATGCAGAGCCACCGAGGTGTCTCAGTAGATAAAACTCTAGCCGAAGAGCACATGTGGAAGTCGAAGTATGGAGCGGCTAATATCAGATACATCCGCCAGCCTAATATTCCTGTAAAGTGGAATGGCAGCTCAAATATTCCTATTATTTTGTATACTGCATCTGAGTATCATTCGTTTGTCAAAGATGGTGGGGCGACCCCTGAAATACTCTTTTTAAACTCGATAAAACTTAGCCGCAAACGATATGAAACAATCGAGCTGCACCAGAGTCGTGTCTCAGCGCGCTGTGAAGAGATGCCTGAGTTCGTCCAGGATCACTATAAAGGATCCTATGTTCTTGCGGTGCCTATTGAGGTCGCAGACCGCTTCGTGGCACAGGGCTTCACGATGACCATTAAGGGGAGTTTTGATAATTTTCAAGACGTTGAGAGCTTCGTCTTTGATATGGAGTCCTACTACCATGCCGAGCGTCGCCAGATACGAGTCGTCTCGGCACTGAGTATTCTCGAAGGCATTGAGCGGATAAAGAAAATTCAGTATTACGTGCGCGTAGGTGTTGTATTCAGTTGCGGTGTGATCCTCGCCTTGATCCTCGGCACAATCGCGTGGTTGGAATTTCGCCATGAGTCCTACCTGATGGCTCTCTTGCGTAGCTTTGGCACGCCTTCGTGGATTCTACTTATTCATGCATTTTTAGAAAATCTACTACTGGTATCATTAGGTATCTACCTCTCCTTTATTGCGTGGCAGCCATTATACGGGGTGCTCAAGGGTCGCATTAGCATTGTCAATTTACGCTCTGCCAGCGCTATTGATCTACCTTTGCTAGACACTTACATTATCTACGGGGCGGGTCTCCTTGGTGTCTTAGTGGCGATGATTCCAATAGCCTTTGGTCTGCGTAAGCAGCCAGGCCTCATTCTCCAGTAGTGAGGGCAAGAAGGTCGTTACCGCGCTTTTAATGCAACCTATTGAGGTTTCCTCTCTAAAAAAGGTTGCAAATCAGGGCAGGGGATGGCTTTTTTCATCACATCATGGCTGATGAAAATGAACGTAAGACGCTAGAGCAGCGTCACCAGATGTCGGATTTAGATCGTCTCAGGCACTCCTGTGCGCATGTGCTTGCCTCAGCAGTGCTGCGTATCTGGCCTGATGCTCAGCTTGCAGGTGGCCCTCCCGTGGAGAGTGGCTTCTACTACGACATTGATCTCGATCACTCGATCACCCCATCTGACTTCGAGGCTATCGAGGCTGAGATGAAGAAGATCGTGAAGGAGAATCAGACATTTGAAAAGATGATCGTCACTCGTGATGAAGCTCTTGCTCTAGCTCAGAGTGGTCGTTTAGGTGGCCTGTCTGAGCGTGAAGAAGTAAGCCAGTTCAAGATCGACTTGCTTAATGACATCCCTGAAGGGGAGGAAATTTCAATTTTCAAGAATGGTGAATTCTGGGACCTCTGTGCAGGTCCTCATGTAGGCCGCACTGGTAACTGCAAGGCATTTAAAGTGATGAGTGTCGCAAGTGCATTCTACAAGGGTGATAATACGCGTCCGCAGCTACAGCGTATTTATGGCACTTGTTTTAAAAACAAGACCATGCTCGAAGACCACCTAGTAAAGCTAGAAGAGGCTAAAAAGCGTGACCACCGTAAGCTTGGTAAAGAGCTCGGTATCTTTCACATAGATGAAGCAGTAGGGCAGGGGCTCATCCTCTGGAAGCCTAAGGGCGGACTACTACGCCGCGCACTGCAGGAGTTCATCACTACAGAACTCGATAAGCAGGGGTATTCACAGGTATTTACACCACACATTGGTAAGCTCGACCTCTACCGCACTAGTGGGCACTTTCCATACTACTCTGATAGCCAGTATGCTGCGATCCCTGAGCGTGACGCCCTGCAGAAGCTCTCTGACGAGAATGCTACCTGTGCTACTCTCACCAATGGTTTGGAAACAGGCACCATCGAAGGCTACATGCTTAGACCGATGAATTGCCCACATCACATTAAAATATTTGATAGTGATCACCACAGCTACCGTGACCTACCGGTGCGTCTCGCTGAATTTGGCACCGTCTACCGCTGGGAGCAATCCGGTGAGCTAGGAGGCATGACACGTGTCCGTGGCTTTACCCAAGATGATGCGCATATATTCTGCACCCCAGATCAAGTAGAAGCTGAGGTCATGAGCTGTCTTGAGCTCGTCAAGAAGGTGCTCAAGACCCTCGGTATGAATGACTACCGCGTGCGTCTGTCGCTACGTGATCCTGATAGTGATAAATACGTAGGGGAGTCAGAAAACTGGGATAAGGCAGAAGAGGCACTCCGCCAAGCCGTCAAGGTGCTCGGAGTCGACTATTCGGAAGAAGCAGGTGAAGCTGCCTTCTATGGCCCGAAGATTGACTTCGTAGTCAAGGATGTCATCGGTCGTGACTGGCAATTAGGAACCGTTCAGGTTGATTACAATCTCCCTGAGAGATTTAACCTCAGCTATATAGGCTCTGATAATAAGCCGCATCGCCCAGTGATGATTCACCGTGCACCATTCGGGTCACTTGAGCGCTTTACTGGACTACTCATCGAGCACTTCGAAGGGAAATTCCCAACGTGGCTCGCCCCTGAGCAAGTGCGTGTGCTACCTATCTCAGAGAAGTTCAATGATGCGGCTGCTGAAGCTGTGAAAGCCCTCGCCGATATAGGTGTCCGAGTCTCAGTCGATAAGAATGCTGATAAGGTAGGAGCTAAGATTCGCCTTGCCAGACTTGATCGCGTGCCCTATATGCTGGTCATCGGAGCGAGAGAAGCAGAAAGCGGAACCGTCTCTGTCAGACACCTAGATCGTGAAGACTTAGGTGCGATGCCAATCAATGAATTTGTTCAAAACATCCAACAGGAAATCGCAAACCGTTCTTTATAAAGCGGTCAGCGCTTGTTAGTATCATTATCTGTATGGATCTAATGATGGCATATGCAAAAAATCTACACGCTGAAGTGACGTGTGTTCTACCTTATTCAATAAGTTAGAGTCGAAATCACTTTTCCCCAACAAACCAAGGAGAATACCATAGCTAAGAAGCCTAATAAAAAACCGTATAATTCACGTCGTGACCAAACTAGAGTCAACGAGCGTATCCGCGCCCCTAAAGTCCGAGTCGTCTACGAAGAGGAGCAGCTAGGAGTAATGAACACTCGTGAAGCTGTAGAAAAGGCAAAAGCTGTCGGCATGGACCTCGTAGAGGTCGCCCCGAATGCGAAGCCACCAGTCTGCCGTGTGTGTAATTATGGTAAATACAAGTATGAGCAAGCTAAGCTGAAGAAGAAATCTCCTAAGACGGTTAACAAAATCAAGGAAATCAAACTTCGTGTTGGCACCGACTCACATGACTACAACATTAAGCTAGCTCGTGCAGAGCAGTTTCTTGATGAGGGTAACAAAGTCCGCGTTCGCCTTCAGTTCCGTGGTCGTGAGAATGCTCACCGCGACATTGGTTTTGTCGTTCTCAAGCGCGTAGCCGAGGATCTCAAGCTCATTGCAAATGTTGACCAGCCAGCGCGTCTTGCGGGGCGTGCCGTCAATATGATGCTTTCACCTCTTCCAGAAGGTCAGCGTAAGCGCAAATTCCTTCTCAGTCATGGTAACCTCATTGATCCTGATGACCAGGGAGATGAGCACCTCGAGTTCAATGACGACGACGAGCTTATCGAAGGCTCAGGTCAGAGCTCTGACGAGATCGATGCAGCAGCTGCTGAAGAGTCTTCATCTGATGAAGCTTCAACTGAAAAAGCTTAGGCGACTAGCACACTGATCTGATCACTTTTACAAAGGTGGCTTCGTTAATACGGGGTCACCTTTTTTTGCTTTATAGCCGGTATACCCGCCTTACTCAGATCACTCCGACCGCACTGTATATTTGAGCGTGCTTGGCACGCTTCATGAGCCGCTCACCTCCGCAGCTGATGCCACTGACTGATATCAGGATTGAGCAGTAGCTCGATAGGTGACTCCTCTAGGCGAAACTCCTTGATGAGATATTCGATTAGCATCAGAGATGCTACTGTATCATACAGGGCATCGTGCCATGTCTTCTCGGGTATGAGCTCGCTGACTCTTTCAGTCAGTGCGAAATGATCACAGACTGACCCTAGGGCATGTGAGCTGAGCTGTGGCCATGCTGCACGAGCAAGTAAGAGAGTGTCCACCCACGGGCCAAAGCCATGGGCAGGAAAAGCCCTCAAGTATCGCTTCTCAGTGCCATGGCCGTGAGCTACCACGATACGCTTGCCTAGTGTTGCTTTGACCTTTGGCCAGAGCGTCATGAGTGAGGGCGCCTGAGCTAAGTCATCCGTGGTGATACCGTGCACCTTCTGTGCTGCCCAAGTAATGGGGCGATCGACCTTGAGAAAAGACACGTATGCGTCAGTATGACCAGAGGCTAATGACCACGTTGCCATGCCTAGCTGAACAGGGACGTCAGTCATGCCTTTCTGAGCACCTGCAGACTCGAAGTCGATACCTGCGAACGTGTGACGACCGATCATCTGTGAGGGTCTGCTTAAAGCTGAGCTGCTGCCGCTGTGACAATCTGCTGAGTGGTCTCCCAGTCGATGCACTGATCCGTGATAGACTGACCGTAGGTGAGCTCATCGAGTGGGCAAGGGAAGCTCTGGTTACCCGCCACGAGGTTACTCTCTAGCATAGCACCGACGAGATTTTCATTACCCGCTGAGCGCTGGCGTATGATCTCCTCGAAGACAGCTGGCATTTTCTCCTGCTGCTTACCGCAGTTAGCATGTGAGGCATCGATCATGACAGCTGGGAAAAGTCCATTTTTCTCCAAAAGGGCAGTCGTTACAGCGACATCATCGGCACCGTAGTTGGGGCCAGTATCACCGCCGCGCAGGATAATGTGGCAATCTGGATTACCGCATGTGGTGACTGCCGAGGCGACACCATCTTGGCTTACGCCTAAGAATGTTTGTGGCTGAGTGGCAGCCTTAATGGCATTAGTAGCAGCGACGAGGTCACCAGTCGTAGTATTTTTAAATCCAATAGGCATCGATAAGCCTGACGCCATCTGGCGGTGTGTTTGGCTCTCAGTGGTGCGAGCACCAATAGCTGACCAGCTAATGAGATCAGCGATATACTGAGGGGTGATAGGGTCAAGCAGCTCTGTGGCTGTAGGGAGGCCAAGGTCAATGACCTCACGCAGGAAGTGTCGTGCTTGGCGAAGCCCCTCAGGGATGTCGTCAGAGCCATCGAGGTTAGGATCCATGATGAGACCTTTCCAGCCTGTAGTGGTGCGTGGCTTTTCGAAATAAACGCGCATGACAATGTAGACCTTATCCTTCACCTCCTCGGCTAGTTGGGAGAGTTTCTGGGCATACTCGATACCCGCCTTCGTATCATGAATCGAGCACGGGCCTACGATGAGAAGGAACCTCTTATCTTCACCATTGAGAATATTACGGATTTGCTGACGAGAATCAGCCATAAATTCAGCCTGCTTGGCTGTGCGTTCTACCTCGGAGAGTAGCTCTACAGGGGCTGGTAATGCCGTATTGCTAGAGATGTGAAGATCGGTGACTTGTGCCATGCAGCGACACTTAGTAATCTGGAGTAAAGAATCAAGATTGAAGTGTGTCGATATGGGCTAAATGACCATTTTGTAGCGCACAGAGGTAGAATTACCCTCAATATGAGTATTGAAGTGATTCTTTTGATATAGCAGAGAGTGGAGGATTCCATGAATTTCATGCAGGCTGTATCTCTGTGCATCTAACTTGAAAAAAGAGAGGTTTGAAAAGGTGACATTGTTTCACCTTGACCCGCATCATGGGGGAATCTAGCTTCCTGTAGTTTGTGTCTAAATAGACACGTAATCTCATGAATATTCACGAATATCAGGCTAAGGAGTTGTTTGAAAAGTTCGGCGTAGCTAGTCCAGACGGACAAGTCGCTGCAACAACTGAAGAGGCGAAAGCCGCAGCAAGTGCCCTCGGTGGCGGTAAAGTTGTCGTCAAGGCTCAGGTCCACGCAGGTGGCAGAGGTAAAGGCACGTTTACAAATGGTTTTGAAGGTGGTGTCCACCTTGCTGATTCCCCAGAGCAAGCAGCTGAGTTTGCAGGAAAGATGTTCGGCCAGCACCTCGTAACGAAACAAACCAGTGCTGAGGGCAAGCTCGTCAGCAAGGTCATGGTCGGTGCTGCTGTAAGTATTGAGCGTGAGTTATACCTCGCTATCTTGATGGATCGTGAGACATGCCGTCCAGTCATCGTCGCTAGCACAGAAGGCGGAATGGATATTGAGGAAGTAGCTGAGAGCACTCCTGAGAAGATCGTTCGTGAGTTCATCCACCCACTAGCAGGCCTACAGCCATTCCAAGTGCGTAAGCTCGCTAAGGCACTCGTTCTTTCTGGTGATCAGGCGAAGCAGTTTGGCAAGCTCATTGCTAACCTCTACAATCTCTTCATCAAATGTGACTGCAACATGGTTGAGATCAACCCACTCGTAGTCACTCCTGACGGTCAGGTGCTCGCACTCGATGCTAAGTTCGGCTTCGATGATAATGCTCTCTACCGTCATCCAGACATCATGGCTTACCGCGACACTGATGAGGAAGATCCTCGTGAAGTGGAGGCTTCTAAGTTCGACCTTAACTACATCGGACTCGACGGAAACATCGCTTGTCTCGTCAACGGTGCAGGTCTCGCCATGGCAACCATGGACATCATCAAGCACTGTGGTGGTGACCCAGCTAACTTCCTCGATGTAGGAGGTGGCGCGACTAAGGAGCAGGTGACTGCTGCCTTTAAGATCATCCTCGGTGATCCTAATGTGGAGGGTATTCTTGTGAATATCTTTGGCGGGATCATGCAGTGTGACATTATCGCAGAAGGCATTCTCCAAGCCGCTAAGGAAACACAACTTAGCATCCCACTTATTGTTCGTCTTGAAGGCACTAATGTCGCTCAAGGCCGTGAAATCATCGCCAACTCTGGCCTCGATGTAATCACAGCAGATAGTCTCAATGACGCCGCTCAGAAGGCAGTTGCCGCTGTGAAGGGGTAATAACCAAACCATTTAACACATTTAAAAAACTCAAATTATGTCAATTCTAATTGATGAAAACACAAAGGTGCTCGTTCAGGGTATCACAGGTGGCTTTGGTGGCAAACACGCCCAGCTAAGTCTCGACTACGGAACACAAATTGTTGCAGGAGTAACTCCAGGCAAGGGTGGCCAAGTATTTGGTGAGAAGACACCGATCTTCGACTCATGTGCTGATGCTGCTAATGAAACTGGGGCGACTGTCTCAGCTATTTTTGTGCCACCACCATTCGCGGCTGACGCGATCCTCGAAGCTGTCGACGCTGAGCTCGATCTCGTGATCTGTATCACAGAGGGTATTCCCGTCGCAGACATGATGCGCGTGAAGGAAATGATGAGAGGCAGCAAGACTCGTCTCATCGGACCTAACTGCCCAGGTGTAGTAACGCCAGGCCACGGTAAGGACTCACACGGCGGCTGCCGTATTGGTATCGCACCGGGATACATCCACAAGCGTGGTAATGTCGGTGTTGTCTCACGCTCAGGCACACTTACTTACGAGGCTGTTTATCAGCTTACTGAGCTCGGCTACGGCCAGAGCACCTGCGTAGGTATCGGTGGTGACCCGATCAATGGCACATCACACCTCGACGTTCTTAAGATGTTCAACGACGACGACGAAACAGAAGCAATCATCATGATCGGTGAGATCGGTGGTAATGCTGAAGCCGAAGCTGCACGCTGGGCTAAGGAGCACTGCAAAAAGCCAATCGCTGGCTTCATCGCAGGAGCTACTGCACCAGAGGGTCGCACCATGGGTCACGCAGGAGCTATTGTAGGTGGTGAAGAAGACACTGCTGAGGCGAAGAAGAAGATCCTTCGCGAGTGCGGTATCGCAGTCTCGGAGACACCTTCAGACATGGGTAAGACCCTTGTCGGTATGCTCTAGTAGCTATCTACTAAAGATAGAAACAAATCTTATTTCAGAAAGCCTCACGTCTAATAGATGCGAGGTTTTCTTTTTGGTAGGGGGTGAAGGATCAGGAGAGTGCGCATGTATACTAGGCATCCACAAGGGTAGGGGAGTTAGCCTCACCCATACGTCAGCACTCGTTATAAAAGCTCAGGAGCGTCCCCCTCAATATCCTCGAACTTAGCCTTCATTGTAGGGTTTTTGCGCACTAGTTTTTTCACCGTTACGTTCTGCGCCTTATCATTGGCGAGGCGTAGATTACGATCCGTGCTCTGCAGCGCCTCTTTGGTCTTCTGGAGATGACTAATGGACTTATCAATCTCATCGATTGCGGTTTGGAACTTACGTGAAGCCAGCTCGTAGTTCTTAGAAAAGGCTGTTTTGAACTGATCGAGATCGTTCTCGAAGTTCGTCACATCGATATTCTGAGCCTTCATTAGTGCTAGCTCATTCTTATAGCTCAGCGAGTTCAGCGCAGCATTTCTTAGTAGAGTAATCATCGGGATGAAGAACTGCGGCCTGATCACATACATCTTTGGGTAGCGGTGGAACACATCGACAATACCCGTATTATAAAGCTCACTCTCTGGCTCCAGTAGTGAAACAAGGATAGCGTATTCACAGCCTTTCTCACGACGGTCCTTATCGAGCTCCTTCAGGAAGTCCTCATTTTTCTTCTTTGTCGCAGTAGTGTCACTCTCATTTTTCATCTCAAACATCACTGACACGATCTCTGTCTCATTCTCATCGTGATCCTTGAAGATGTAGTCACCCTTACTACCTGTGCTCGCATCATTATCCTTCTCGAAATACGCCCTAGGAAAGGCTGTCGAGCGAATGCGATTAAACTCCGTCTCACAATGCAGCTCCAAGCTCTCGCCAACCATCTTGGTAGACAACTTAGCCTTCATGTCACGTAGACGCTCAATAGCCTCATCACGATCCTGTAGCTGAACCTCATACTTATCGATGAGAGCCTTCTCAGCGACCTTCTTCTCCAGAGCGGCTTGGCTAAGATTATGCTCGAGTGTGTCACGCTGCTTCTCCACGACACTCACCGCCTCGGTGATAGCGAGCTTCTCAGAGACTTCTCTGGAGGCGAGCTGGGCTTTGAGCTGCTGGATTTCCTGTTCTTTCTGAGCGGCTGATTCTTGGAGCTTCTGGCGACTCTCCATCTCAGCGAGCCTAGAGGCATTCTCAGTCTCCTTCTTGGCCTCATTAAGCTGGGTTGCCAGCGCGTCACGCTGCTTTTCGACATCACTTACCGCACGTGTGACTGCGAGCTCTTTCTGGGTGTTGAGAGCATCCAGCTGAGCTTTGAGCTCTTGGATAGTGGACTCCTTGGCTTGAGCGTCCTGCTGCGCCTTGCTCTGTAGCTCATTACTGAGCTTCTGGGTAGCGAGTTCTACTGCACTTAGCTTATCCTTCTCAGCGAGCTGTAGCCTGTCACTGAGCTGCGCGTCGAACTCCTTATCACGCACCTGCTTGATAAGGTTCGCATAGCCAGCCTCATCGACTTTAAAGGCTTTATTACAGTGCGGGCATGATATTTCGTTCATAGGTTGTGATAGG
>JALZUH010000234.1 GCA_023301645.1 Akkermansiaceae bacterium | reverse complement strand
CGAACGTCATAGCACAGCCACCGCTGGCAGACGGCGTGCTTCGACGAAGTGGGTTAGGGTTCTAATTATCATAAATCTAAACTACTGGACGGTCAGCGGTTGGACTGCTGCGACTTGTTCTGCTTTGATAATTATAGTTCTGTATCTTGGTATACTTTAAGAGCTCTGTTGCCAAGTTTTTCAAATTCTTCTGAATGGAAAGACTTAAATAGCTTGTTGCCAGCGGGTGTTTTAACAAAATCTAAAATAGCTTTTAGTTCCTCATTATTCATGGTCTTTCTCAGATAATCAGCAAAAATCTCATTGAACATCTTCTGAGCATTGTTACGTCTAACAATCTCAACTTCTCTTTTATCCTTGGGTTCAAACTTCTCGCTAACTGGTGGCAATATCCTTAATTCGATTTCGGATACTATTTTAGTGGCGTCATCAGCATACAGTAATGACGCGCTAATAACTATTAAATGTGAAATTATTAATCGTTTTATCATTTTGGCAGAACGTCATAGCATAGCTACCCTATGGGGAGAACGATGGTAGACGAAGTATTTAAGGGTTATAATTGTGTGGGAACTTGACTAACAAGGCGCCCATAGGGTTAGCTACTGCGACTTGTTAGCCCGTTTTATTGGTTTCATTGTTCTAGTTTTTTTGGATTTGTTAAGCTTTTTTATTGCTAGTCTGTTAGAACTTGGACAGATGTCATAATCACTGAGTCATTAACGGTATATAATATCACTGTATAATCGGGATAGGTTGCGACAACTTCTAATCCTTTAGCATTCGGGATGCCATGATCAGACCAAACGCTCTCAGCATATGTAGCATCTCCTAATAATATTTTCGCTTCTGAAACTGATTTTCCGCTGAAAGAGTTCACCCACTTTTTGGCTTCTGAGACTATTGTTTTAATTTTATTATGGGATTCTGCACCTTGTGATTTTGGTTCTTGCTTGATTTCGCTACAGGAGGTTAGCAAAACAGAGTGCATAGCGCATAGGAGAATGAGTATAGTATGTTTCATTTTTAGGCTAACGCCATAGCATATGATACCCCGTAAGCGAGGGCGGAATTTGCTGAAATGTTTAAAGGTTTGAGTATTCATAAAACTTCGCGATTCGGCGGCGAAGGGGTTATCTACTGCGTGTTGTTATGTCGTTTTCGTTGGTAAGCGCTAATGAATAACATCAACCTCTTACGCCTTGATCTCTTAGCATAAGTAATAACAACTAAGATCACCACAACAATAGTGAAATTGCTATAAATAGTCTGAAATTTATTAGGAATACATATGCTTCCGAATGCTACTGCCATGACACACAATAATATAGCAGCAAGAAACCCTAGCAATCTTTTCATGTCGAATCCCTTGCGTAGATAGACTTTATATTTTTTAGCTATTGCCGAGGCCTCCTGTCTGTTCAGGTCAGGCATAATAGTCATTATACGGTTGATCATAGGAAAAGCGTGTTCTTTAAACATAACGTCTTAGCATAGCCATCACAGACGGAGGGCGAACTTAGACTTTTGTTTAATGGTTTAGTTGTGTGAAAAGTTGCGGACACAGGCGCCGTCTGTGATTGGCTACTGCGCCTTGTTAGGCATTTTTATTGGTTTTATTTCACTGGAATTCATTGTGTTCCGTCTAATTGGCTAGCTATTAAAAACCTCGGAATGTCCATATCTTGTCGCATAAAATACCAGTAAATATCAAAAGAGGTATGAATCCAGCTCTAATTAGAATTAAGTCAAACTTCGTAGGCTTATTCCTCCTCTTTATTATCATCACAATTACGCAGACCCAGAAAGCGATAAGTGCAAAAGAAAACACTTGATATGCGATTGGAGGAATTGATGTAAGAGAACTAAGAATAAAGATCGGTATCTGACAAGTTAGTGCAAAAATGAGAGCGTTTTTAAACGTATCTTCATTCTTTTGATTTTCCTGTATGAGAGGTTTGTGCATCTAGTATTTGATAGAAAAGAGTGATTTTTTATTCTTAGCCTAACGTCAAAAGCCACCCACCCGCTACAGGGTGCGAATGTTGACGAAGGGGATAAGGGCTAAAGTGATCATAAAACTAAACTACGAAACGTGTAGTGGGTTGGTGTGCGCTGCCTTGTTCTCCCGATTTATTGGTTAAATAGACCTGACTCTTCCTTGAATCGCACAAGATATTTGACTCGCATAACTAGAGTTCTAAGTCTGGCTTTTGGTATCTCGGCATTCTTCTGTGATCCGCCTTCGTAAGATTTCGCAATCCAAGTGACTTCTATATCTGCAGACTCTTGCCACAATTTGTTCATTCTCTCCAATTGTTTTAATCCTTCAGCATCATTTTTAAGTATCCCTCTGAGTTCGGAAAGTAACTGCTCTAAGCGTGGTTTGACCATCTTAATACCAGAATACGCTTTATTCATTTCAGCTCCTGTTGACTTAGCTCCTTGAATGTATGACTGCCAATCATAATTCTCTGGTGTAACCGAACCAATTTTAACTGGCTCCACATGATCACTGAATGTTTCTGCGACGGCGAATCCGCAAGTTAAACAATAGATAGCTATTAGTGCTTTCATTTTTAGGAGAACAGTGTTGTTCGCTGACTCTTGACTGATATTCAGCCGAGTCATTACGATGATTGGATTGTTTCGCCGCGCCGCCACAAATATTGTAGCTACAGCAATTCAAAGATATCTCTCACGTATTTTTCAGCAAGCTTTTAAGTATTCACTTATGTTGACTATTAATGAAAACTAAGTAGTTGATATACACCTGAAAACGTCATCACCATGCACTGCCAACATTCCACTCTCCCACAGCCTTCTTAGTTTTTTAAAAACACGCAAGGCCACCAAGGCGCTCTGGATTTCATTCTTAGCTTCATCAACGAGTGAACCATCAGACTTCATGATGAACCCATCAATAACAGAAGCCAACGATATAGGCAAAAAGCCCACCATAGGTTTATGGGAAAAGAGCTAATAGATACGAGTAGTCATAAGCTCGCTATTTGTTAATAGCAGACTTAGCGGAATCGATGATTTGACGAGGTAGCTTACGACGAAACATTTTAAAAAGCACAGCGTTATTCGCTAAGCCCTACTAAAGAAACGAACTCTACCAGTCAGCATTATAGCCGCGTGTATCAACATGCACGAAGCTGTTGTAACGACCGACACCGCCGGAGAACTTGCCTTTCTTGCGCAGGTAGCGAGCTACGCTGGCTACGTGGCTTGGTGAGGCTCCTCTGAACTTCACGTCTACGGCTTGGTTCTGCATGTGGAGCGACTTGGAGCGGCCACCTACAGCTCTATTGTAGCGAGGGCTGCGGTAGGCTGAGAGGATGGTCTCTAGTGGACGATGCATCTCACTGGACATGCGGTCGATGATCTTGAGTGTAGGAGCCATCTTTTTCCAGTGGCTTTTTGGTGGTAGCGAATTGGTTGTGTAGCCTGTCTTCTTAAAGTGAGGTGCTAAGACCATGCGTGGGGTGATGTTTCTTAGTCCTAGGCTTTTTACAAAGTTGGCGTAGCGGTAGACGTCAGTGCCTTTGAGCTTAACCCATGAGCTAGGAATACCGGCTACTGGTCTGCTTGAGTATCCGAAGAGTGCTGCTTCGGCTTGATGGGCTCCTATTGCCATGCCACCGATGGCGGTCATGGAGATGCTTAAAAACTTCCTGCGAGTCGCTGGGCGACCGTATGAGTCGAGTAGACCGCTGTTCTGGGCTACTTCGCTATTGTTTAGGGTGTTTTTAGGGGTGTTTGCATTCATCATCGTTAGGCGCTCAAGGTTATCAACCAAGCTATACAACACCTTCTTTTTAAAAAATCAATCTAAATATTAAGGAAAGTTAAATAAAATTTCAAAAAATAAAAACAACCTAACCATTTAAATTAAAAAACCGTTACTCCATAGCGGAGTAACGGTTTAAATATTTTAAAAGATGGGACGTTATCTCGTCCAGCTAGCGTTCGTGCCTCGGGTGTCGATGTGGACAAAGCTTGAATACTTGCCAATACCACCTTTGAAATAGCCTTTCGAGCGGAGGTCTTGCGCGATGCGATTAACGAAGCTTGTGGAGGCACCATGATACTGGATGTCACAGGCTTGGTTCTTCATGTGGCAGGAGTTAGATGCTCCTCTGACAGCGCGATTGTAGCGTGGGCTACGGTAGGCTGAGGTAAAGTCACGTAGTGGTGAGCCGATACGTGTAGTCATCAAGTCGATGACCTTGAGTGTCGGCGCCATGCTTTTCCAGTAGCTCTTCGGTGGGAGTGAGTTGACGACACTTCCTCGTGTTTTGAAGTGAGGATGCAGCACCATACGTGGTGTGATGTTGCGAAGATTGAGCTTCTGAATGAAGCGAGCGTATTGCATCACGTCAGAGCCCTTTGCCTGCACCCATGCGTGTGGGATACCAGCAACGGGACGATCGTCGATGAGGCCGAAGAATGCGGCATCTGACTTAGGTGCTGAGACGACGACACCTGCGACGACGACACTTGCCTTAGTAAGGAATCCACGTCTTGAGAAGCTAGCCCCAGGGGCTTCGACTTCACGCGGCTGAAGGGACTCAGGAATCCCTCCTCCGACTAAAAATGATTGCGGAGATGCTTGAGTTGAGGATCGAGATTGATTTTTTTCTGAAGACATCTGCACTTAATGTGTCGTAGTTTCAAGGGGTTGACCAGTGATTTTTAGGGAAATATCACTTTAATGGTAATTTCATAGTAACACATGCTGTGCCAACACAACTTAATGTATTGTCCAAAGGTCGATTTGTAGAAATGTGGCACAAAACCTCTTATCTCACCCCCCCCTTTTCTAACTGCATGTAGTCACTACGAGGTAAACGCTACTGGCTCGACTATTTATCTTAAATTTCTTCTTCGTAGTAGATTTTGATGAATTTTTTCTTTTTAGCATCATCAAAGCCACGCTCGATGGACTCACTATCCGCGTCCTTAAAAGCTGGCATGAAGTTAATATTCACTCCGGTATCGAGCTTGATGGCACTTCTGAATTTGTTGCCCGATTTCTTGGCTACATTCTTAGCGATGGTGAACTTCTCTTCTAGCTTACCGCCATCTTCTTCGTCTTGATTCGCCTGAAACTCATCAAATTTCTCGATAATAGCTGGCTCCTTTAGGGCTTCTTCTCGGAAATGCTTCAGGTCAAATTCATCTTTTTCCTCGAAGTAGGACATCGCTTGATTTGCGACGCGGTATTTCTCTTCTGCCTCCATCTCTTCGGGGAGGCCTTCCTTAGCGAAGGATACTGCCATATCGGCGTAGCGCTTCGTCATGTAGTCGTCATTCTTTCTAAACTTCACGCCGAGGAAGTCTCGCATCCAGAAGTGGGTGCCAGCACTCGTTTTATCAAAGGTGTAGACGACATAGCCCTTATCTTTCTGAGTATTGAGAATAAGGCAGCCTTTATCGATCTTATCGGGAGAAATCCCCTGATGGGTAATGAGCTGAAGGTTTCCGTCCGTATCCGCTATCTCAAGAAAGGGCACACGGCTCTCTGACTTAATCAAACTAATGGCCATCATTGGCTCACCGTCGACGAGCACATCCTTCACCAATGCTACGCAGAGGTCGCCTGATTTGATATTAGGGTGCTTAGAGGTATTGTAGAGGTGGCGTGATATCTTCCTCCCCTGCTCGAGTAGGATCTCTGGATTATCAAAAATAGCCGCTGCGTATCGGTAAACTTCATTAAGCTCTAGTGATGAGTGGTGCTCGAAAGACTTCATCTCAAGGCTCTTAAAGGGCTTGAGAAAGGAAGGTGTGAGCACAGTGCTGTCTTCATCGGAGAAGCTGCAGAGCTCTTTAGAGGTGCGTAATGGCTCAGTTCTAAGGGGGTTACCTACCTTAGCGAGAGAGAGAGAGGAAAGCTTCGCGCGGCGAAAGTTCAGAGTAATGGACATGTATGTAGAATATAAATAGAGAGTTGATTCGTTATTGCTGGGCGTCGACTTCAGCGACGTGCTTACGGAAGATAGCGAGCTCGCGCTTCACCACAGGTAGGAGTAGGTAGAGACCCACCATATTAGGGATGACCATGGCAAAAATCATGGCATCTGAGAGCATCACCACGTTCCCGAGTGAAGCCCCTGCCCCGAAGACACATAAGGCGCAGAAGACGATCTTATAGGACAAAATGGCTACTTGATTTCGCCCACCACAGAGGTAAATCACGGCTTGCTCACCGTAGTATGACCACGAGATCATGGTGGAGAAGGCGAAGAGTAATACGGCAATAGCGAGCACCTTAGGGAAGGCTTTAAACTTCTGACCAAAGGCTCGTGAAGTCTTGGAAATACCCTCTACTTTAGTCAGGCCGTCGTAGTCGATCCATGCGGTATCCATTCCTGCTTCTGTTTCGCTGAGCCATACCTGACCGCGATGTCCTAGCTTAGCGTCAGCATCGGCTCCTTCTTTACCGATAATGCGTAACTCGTCACCTTGACTGACATTACCTACAACTTCGACCATGGCTGATGTTTTGTAGAGATTTGCACTGCCCTTCTCAACGACGGCATCTACCTTCCAGACGCCAGTGATGATGAGAACTAATGCCGTCATCGTGCAAACAACCACGGTATCGGTAAATGGCTCAAGGAGTGCCACTATGCCCTCACTGGCTGGCTTACGTGTCTTCACCGCTGCGTGAGCTATGGGGGCTGAGCCCACTCCTGCTTCATTAGAGAAGGCGGCGCGCTTGATGCCCTGAATGAGCACTCCGACAATACCACCACCTACAGCCATCGGGGTAAATGCGCCCTGAACAATGAGTCCGAAAGCATTCCCTAGCTGGTCCAAGTGACTTCCGATAATGATCAATGCTACAATAAGGTAAGTGCCACACATGAACGGCACAAGAAACGACGTCACGCGCGCAATCCATACGATACCACCGATGATCACCATTCCTACGAGAACGGCTAAGATAAGACCAAACCAGATCTTCCCATCTGCACCATTAAATACACCAAAGGACTCCACCACTTGAGTTGTCGCTTGATTGACCTGGAAGAGGTTACCCGCTCCGAAGGCACCACCGATGCACATGATGGCAAAAAAGATGGCTAAAAACTTTCCTAGCCCACCGAGGCCTTTCTCAGCAAGCCCCTCACTGAGGTAATACATCGCACCACCGGAGACTTTGCCCTTGGCGTCGATCTTGCGGTATTTCACACCCAATGTGCACTCACAGAACTTCGTCGTCATACCACAGAGACCCATGACCACCATCCAGAATGTAGCACCCGGCCCACCCATACCAATGGCAACGGCCACACCGGCAATATTACCAAGGCCAACGGTGGCAGATAGTGCTGCCGTAAGCGCCTGAAAATGGGTAATCTCTCCAGGAGCGCCCTCGTCAGTATACTTTCCCTTCACTGTTCTGATCGCCAGACCAATCGAGCGAATATTCAGAAACTTAAAATAAATCGTCAAAAACACCGCCGTGCCACCGAGGATGAGCAAGATAATAGGAAGCTTCTGACCACCTAGCTCAAAGGAGTAAAAAACAGCACTATCAGCAGCCTCAGCAATGGGGCGTAACCAGCCATCGATCTTATCCCCAAAGGTAAGCTCTGCAGCCTCACTGGACTCAGCTGGCTCAGCCGCTGTGGCAGAAACCGTCAGCAAGGACAGGAGTAGCAGACTTAGAAAAAACTTGAGTGAAAAATGAAGCCCCTGCGATGGGCGTTGGTTACAGAGGGTAGATTGGAGGTCAGGCATGATAAGGTAAGAGTATGGTGGTCTGCCGTAGAGATTGCCAGCTACCCCAAGCCTATCACAAGGAAAATAGCATAATACTCTATGAAGACATCTGTCATCATTCTAGCTGGCATCACCGTCCGATTACTTCTTCGGTATCATTTCCTCAATGAGGGCGCGCAGCTCAAGGGCTGGTATGGCAAAGGTTGCGACACGACTAGCGCGCGCAATATTCATACCAATGCACATGCCATCGAGAGTGAGTAATGGCCCACCCACTGAAACATTCGACAACGGAGTATCATGATCGATCACACGCGGGAAACCATCTCTACGGTTAGAAATCTCCCCACTCATCTGGTCATTACGCGTTACCATTTTTTCTTTGTTTTCAGCTGACTTGACCTCGACGACGAACGTCTTCTCATCGTCGCCACGAAGAACAACTACCTCAATGCTCTCGCCATCTTTCTTGCCAGCTAGTGAGTCAAATATATCAGTCGTGTTCGCAATAGATGCTCCGCCCACTTCGCGGATGATATCCCCCGCACTCAGGCCTGCTTTCTGCGCACCACTGTCTTCAAAAACCTTAACAATCTTCACCTCGTCGACCGTCTTATCATCCAGACTCACGCCCAAGACCACGTCACTACCTGCCGAGTGAATGATACGAGTGTGAGCACTGATGACACCGACTCTTACCCGTCTCTTACTCCTGAGTGTAGAGCCATTTGAAATAACCCAATGCCCACGAACGACCTCATCACTTTCACTAAAGACAATGGGTTCAAAGGTAATATCGGAGTTCACTTTCAGCAGCGCTAGATCCCAGCGTCCATTGACTTCTACCAGCTCCACACCCTCAAATAAGTCCCGCCCGACACGAACGCTCAAAAATTCCTTACCCTCGATCTCGCTCGCCTTAGTCAGAATGTAGCCATCATCACTGACAACCACACCGTAGACGGACTTAATACGCGACTTCTCATCGGTATAGATGACAGCACTACTCTGCTGTAGAATCTCACGCTGCGGCTCAAATGCAGCGCTCACCAGCTTACCGTTCACCATCTCATCACTAGGCAGCCTGGTCTGAGCAAATACGCAGATAGAACAGCCAAAGGACAAGATCGATATAAATAATAGATAGTTCATTTTTCAGCTAATTTCACCTGTAAGCTCACCTCTTCATCGCCGCGAATCACTAGGAAACTCACCATGTCACCCGTTGCTAATTCTTCTAAAGCCTTCACCATTTCCTCCTTTAGGGCGATAGGCTCATCATTCATTTTACGAATAAGGTCCCCCACCATAAACCCTGCTTTCTCAGCAGCACCGTCCTTGAGGAGCTTATCAACACGCAATCCGTCATCACTATCAGAGGAGCCAATACCTAGGAAACCTGAACCCTTAACAGGGCGCTGGGCAAAGGCCCCTTCACCAAGAAACTTGCTGTCTTCAAGTGCCTCCCAGTTCGCTATATATTCTCGCATAGGAACATGTAAGTTAGACACAACCCCCTGATTCACCCGACTGTGAATGGCAATTAAATGACCATTCATATCAAATAAAGGCCCTCCTGAGTCGCCACCGATGACCTTACAGTCCGTGTATAATGTCGTATCTGTATCCTTTAAGATGCGACCCAGTCTCAGCACTGGCCCCCTCACCTGATCAAACCCTCCTGAGTGACCTAGACAAAACACCCAGTCACCTAGCTCGTAATCATCCTTACGGTTAATACTCACATGAGGGTAGCTACCTTCCTCGACGATGCGCATCATCGCGGCGTCTGTATCTGCCATCAGCCCCATCGACAAAGCTTTCAGCTTCGTTCCATCATTGAGAATCACCGTCAAATCCTTACCCACTGCAGCAGTCACGTGTGCGGCCGTGAGGATAAGTCCATCTGGAGAAACAATCACGCCACTACCGAAGCCATCACCAATGCTAATACTCACGGTTGCCTCGCGCACCATGGCCGAGTTTTTCACCAGCGCATCTTGAATGGCGATGAGGTCTTCTTGGGTTCTAGGGACCTTCTGCTCATTGATATCGAGACCATTAGCATCAGAGCTACCTTGTGAAAACACGAAGCAAGCCCATAACCATGCTAGGCTTCGTGTATATCTATTAAAAAAGGAACGTATCTCCATCATGTATTCAATGAGCTAATCTATAAATCAGGACTGAATGATTAACTAAACGTAACCAAGCTCTCCTTACAACTAGAATCTCTGGTGTTAAAAATGATACCTTTCGTGATCGATGCTGCGTCACTCACACCTATTTAAAATAAATCACAGCAAGAATAACCCTATTCTTGAAAGTCTACGCTCTTCTGAAAACACAACGTTCAAAAGGTAAGCACGCGCCCCGCTACGAAACAAATAAACAGTTTGACTAGCAGGAATTATCAGGAAACCCCCTAACCTGTATAAAACCATTGCTAGCCAAACTGCTTAGTAGCGCATCTGATGTATTTCTACTACAGATGCGACCGTTATATATAATCTCAAAGCGTGATTTTTGTAAAGACATATTTTATATTAAGCTTAATTGATAAAAATAGCACGAAGCACACTGAGGAAGTGCCTAAATAAGCCCGCAAGAAGACTGAACCCCTATATTATTTTTCAACTTTCTGAGAGGAAGCAAACCTTGCTATCACGCTGATTAGAGGGCGATACATGGTGATCGTCAAAGCCAATGGTAGCACCGACACCAGCTGCATATTTCGCCTGTAAGCGTTCAGGCAAAGCTCCTTCGTCTAACAAATAAATCTTATCACTTTTACTCTTATAGAGTATAAATGCGATTAACAAACCTAGGAGTGGTGTGAGTATGATAAATACCAGATACTTGTTCAAAAATTGAACGATTTCCTCCAATAATGATTTTTTTTGCGGCACATGAGTAGTTATCTCACTTTCCACCACGATGACCTCGGGGCTTTCACTCACATTTTCTGCCTGTTGTTGCTCCTCTTCTAGCCAAAACAAACTAATAGAAAGCTGAGTCAAAAATGCATTTAGCTGCGCCATATCACTCGACTTCTCCGAAGCCTTTCTTCTCGCTGTATTCACCAGCTTGTTATGGCTAAACTTCTCTCGTGTAAGATCTTCA
>JALZUH010000233.1 GCA_023301645.1 Akkermansiaceae bacterium | reverse complement strand
GGTTGTCTGTAGTTACAAGAGACATGATGTTATAAAGTGTGTGGTGATTGTGTAGGGTTGGAAACCAGTGGGTGTTAGGTCGAACCGGTAGGTGTTAGGTCGAACCAGTAGGTTTGGCTAACTGTCCTTTTGGTGGTTCAGTGAGCATGTCCTCTAGGGCAGCTCCTGCTGGGATCATGGGGAATACATTATCAGTCTTGATACACTCAGCATGGATGAGAACGGGGCCGTCTTTGATGGCGAAGGCTTTCTCTAGCTGGCGCTTCACGTCGGCGGGGCGCTTGATGTAGACTGAGGGGATGCCGTAGGCAGCTGCAAGCTTGCAGAAGTCAGGGTTTCCTTCGAGATCTACACCTGACTTACGATCGTCGAAGAAGAGCTCTTGCCACTGCCTTACCATTCCTAGGTAGTGGTTATTAAGGACAACGATTTTGATCGGAAGCTTGTGAATAGCTGCAGTAGATAGCTCAAAGAGAGTCATCTGAAAACCGCCATCACCTGAGATGGAGATAACCGTCTGATCAGGGCATGCAAATGCAGCACCGATAGCGGCTGGGAAACCGAATCCCATGGTGCCTGCTCCTCCAGAGGAGAGCCACTTGAGTGATGAGTTCGTCTTGTAGAACTGCGCTGCCCACATCTGGTGCTGACCTACGTCGGTAGCGACAATGGCGTCACCACCAGCGATCTGGTAGAGCTCATCAATGACTTGCTGCATGCGAAGCCCGCCTTGCTTGCGGTAGCTTAGTGGGAATTTCTTTTTCCAGCCTTCGATGGTTGCTAGCCATTGCTTGGTGTCGAGGCCTGAGGTGCGTTTATTGATTTCAATCAGCGCTGTTTTGGCATCACTGATGATTTCAACGTCAGCTGTGATCATTTTCTTCATCTCTGATGGGTCAATGTCGATGTGAATAATCTTAGCGTTGCTACAAAATTTATCAGCCTGTCCGATGATGCGGTCATCAAAGCGTGAGCCTATATTGATGAGTAGGTCACAGTCGCATACTGCTTTATTAGCATATGCGGTGCCATGCATGCCGAGCATGCCGACTGAGAGCTCGTGCTCTTCGGAGAATACACCTTTTCCTAGTAGGGTGGAGGTGACTGGGCATTGGAGGGTTTCTGCAAGTTCTTTGAGCTCGTCGTGCGCACCAGAGATCATGGCACCTTGACCAGCAAGGATGAGTGGTCGCTCGGCCTTGTGAATGAGCTGTAGGGCGGCGTCAATGGCGGAGTCGTCTAGTTGGTAGGTGGTCTCTGGGTGATAGCCCGGAAGGTCTAGGGTAGGATTAAGGTCTCCTGAGAAGTCTGCCGAGGTAATGTCTTTCGGCAGGTCGATGAGCACTGGGCCAGGGCGTCCTGAGGTGGCGATGTGATGCGCTTCACGAGTTATGCGAGGGATGTCGTTGGTGTTTTTAACCAAGTAGTTATGCTTCACGATAGGCATGGTGATGCCGAAAATGTCTGCCTCTTGGAATGCATCCTTACCTAGCATCCATGTGACCTGCTGGCCAGAGAGGATGATCATCGGCACTGAGTCCATCTGGGCTGTCATGATACCTGTAATGGTGTTTCCTGCACCGGGGCCCGATGTTACGAGGACAACAGCAGGCTTGCCTGTAGCGCGACCGTAGCCATCTGCCATGTGACAGCAGCCTTGCTCGTGGCGAGCTAGGACGAATTTGATATTGCTCTTTACTGTAACAAGAGCGTCGAAGATGGGGATAGCGGCTCCTCCAGAGTATCCGAAAATATATTCGATGCCTAGATCATCGAGAGTTTTGATAAGTGCTTGTGCACCGTCTAAGGCTTGTTGCTTGCTCATGTTAAAGTGGCGATTTCTCGTTAGAGTTGTGTCTTTTCATCTACCGAATTGGTAGTCTTATCTGCCGAATTGGCGGGTTTTGTCTGAATTGACTGTTTCTGGGGTTAAGTAGGCAGGTTTTTATTGTTTTGTAAAACGAAAACGGGGTGTTTCTTGCGAAACACCCCGTTTTTTGATTGTTATCACTTTGAAAGCGATGATTTGAGGCGTGATTACGCCATCATGTCAGAGATGAGTTTCTCAAGTTTGACGATGTCAGCGGAGAAGTTACGGATTCCTTCTGCTGTTTTCTCTGTTGCCATAGCATCTTCGTTATATTCAAAACGGAATGCTTTTTCGTCGAGTGAGATCTTCTCACAGTCGCATGACTGAGCTGTTGTTTCGTTGATTTTCTCAGTGAGCTCTCCAGCTGTGTTCTGGAGTGTTTCGAGAAGACCTGGGCTAATGGTAAGAAGGTCACAACCTGCAAGCTCAGTGATCTGGCTAGTGTTACGGAATGATGCTCCCATGACTTCAGTCTTGTAGCCGAACTTCTTGTAGTAGTTATAAATCTTTTTCACTGACTGCACACCCGGATCATCAGCACCGGTGTATTCGTTACCAGTAGACTTCTTATACCAGTCGTAGATACGACCTACAAATGGTGAGATGAGCTGCACGCCTGCTTCTGCACATGCTACGGCTTGTGCGAAGGAGAAGAGAAGAGTGAGGTTACAGTGGATGCCTTCTTTCTCGAGCTCTTCAGCTGCACGAATGCCCTCCCAAGTGGAGGCGATTTTGATGAGGATGCGGTCGCGGCTGATGCCTTCTTTTTCATACATTTCGATGAGTTGGCGGCCTTTTGCGACTGTGCTAGCTGTATCGAATGATAGACGTGCGTCAACTTCTGTAGATACACGACCAGGAACGATCTTAAGGATTTCCAGTCCGAAGAGGATAAGAATACGGTCGATCACGCTCTCTGTAAGTGCGTCACCTGTGAGGGCTGAGCCAGCGTGCTCACTGATCGCTTTGTCAACGAGAGGCTTGTATTCTGGCTTTGCTGCGGCTTGGAGGATGAGGGACGGGTTAGTCGTCGCATCTTGTGGCTTGTATTCCTCCATGGTGGTGAAGTCGCCTGTATCTGCCACGACAGTGGTGTATTTCTTGAGTTGGTCGAGATGATTTGCTGTGCTCATATGTAAGGGGATACATAGTCACTAAGCTCAGGCATGCAAGCAGGATTTACGGCATGCAGGCTGAGATTGTTGGGGTTGGTATTAATTGGATTGTTGTTTTATGTATTTTATGTTTTTTAGTAGAGGTGTTCCATTTAGCTTTATATTCATCTTGTTATTATGAGTAGGCGCAAAAAATCGAGTGATGGGGCAGTATCGCTGTTTCCCTTTATAAGTATATTAACCTGCCTCATTGGTATTTTAACATTACTTATCGCCTTAACGATGGTGATCAAGAAGCGGAAGAGCTCACTAGATGAGGAGGAGCTAGCGCGAGCTAATGCGAACCAAGAGCTTAAAGAACAAGCAAGTGAAGCTAGTAAAAAGATAGCAGAAATCAAAGCGAAGATCTTTGATAAGCGAGAGGCGTTAGTTAAGTTTAACGGTATTAAAGAGCAGCTCGACTTATTAAGAGGTAAGCAAGCAGCATTGTCTCAGACTGATGTAGAGCTAAAAGCTAAAATCAATAAGCTCCAGGAGCAAACTCGTAGTATTGAGCAGACTTTTTCAGATATCGAGGGGAAGCGTATGAGCCTGAGTGCTGAAATAGAAGAGCGTAAAAACCTGACCGAGCCTAAAGAATCCGTTATTATTGATATGGGAGGGACAGGTTTGGATCGACCGAGGCACATGTATTTTGTGGAGTGTGATCATGAGGGGATTATTATCCGTGCAGAAGACGGTGATACTATAAGGGTGGGCACCCATGAGATCAATACGAGTAAAGCCTATGCTGATTTTTGCAGTAGGGTGCAGAGTATGGAGCGCAAAGAGTCGCCTAACTTTGAAAGGCAGTGGCGGGCAAAAATGAAAAAAGAGCGTAAAATAGTCGAAGAGAAAAAACGGCTTAACCGATTAAGGCCAGCTGGTCAGCAAAAGCATATCGAGGACGCGGAGCTATATACCAAACCTAGAACTACATTGGTGATCTATCTGATACGTAATACGAATACGAGTAGCTACCATTTAGCCGCTGGACTCGCAGAAGTAGACTATGGCCTCAATACTGGAAAGCTAGCTATTCCTAATGATGGCCCGATTGATTTATCAAAGTTTGGGCACTAACTAGCACCCCAACGAATAATAACAGCTAAGCCGTATAGATTATGCCACGTAGAAAAACACATACTGAGCAAGGATTGTCTCTAGACTCACTGATGGATGCTCTGACCAATGTCGTGGCTTTACTGGTAGTTATTCTCGTGTTGATACAAACAGGTGTGAGCCAGAAGGTCGTCGAATGGGTGGATGACTTAGCACCTGCCTCAGAGCTGGAGGTAAGTGCGAGTAAGATACATTTAGAAGAAATAGAGAAGGAACTTAGCGCAAGTGAAGATGCTCTGAATCGTCTGAGCTTAGCAGCTGATTCGTCTCAAGATAACGATGCTCTGATAATCTCGATGCAAGAGGAGATTGCCGAAAAGAAGGTATACTTCTCGCATATAAATACACTCGAAAAAGAACGAGCTAAGGCCGATAGTGAGCACTCTAAGATACTTGCTCAGCAGGCAAAAAAGCAAGCTGAGGTGGACGGACTTCAATCACAGCTAGCAAGTCTGCCAGACTTGATGTCTGTTGTTCCGACTAAAGTTCGCATTCCTCAAAACCGAGCCGCACCTGAGAATGCAAGAAAGTATTACGCTCTAGTCCGTGGTGATCGTATTCATTTCATGGATCCTGAAGCGAGCAAAGACTTAGTTAGAAGTGAGCTTAAGAAAAACTATGATGCGCTCAATTATAATAGAAAAAAAATCAAAGGAGCTAATGGTGATTACGAGTATGTGTATGATCGCTTAAAAACCAGTAGCTACTTCAGGAGAAATCCTATCGTCAATGATAGAGGGCAATCCATCGGGCTTTTTAATTCATTGACCTCTGTAGTGATGCTTTGGAAAATATCACCCGATTATGAGAATGGTGGAGTGACTCTTGCCGAATTGCAAAATGACTCGAACGCTTTTCAAGACGTTCTTTTGCCTGTGGCCGATAGTGGAAACGGGGTGCTTGTCTATGAAGTGCATCCAGATGGATACGAGACATACTTGAAGGCGAGGGAAATATCAGATGAGCTTAAAATTTCAGCTGGCTGGGTCACTGTTGCGAGTGGTATTTATGACACCAACAATACATTAGGCTTGGCGAGTCTTATAGAGGTGGGGCTTTCTAATCAACTAGAACGCCCTAGCCGATCATCAGGAAGAAGAGTAGAAATTGAGGAAGTTAAGGTTCCACGCTTTAAACTCGACTAATGGATGTGCTGCTACCTTGTGTAGACCCTTCGGTCTCAATTAGCTAATGATATTGCGCCAGCGAGAGCTCCTGTCTTCAGGAGCTTCTTGCAGCTCGTCCACGCTATTGAGATGGAATGATCTTACGGGGTAGCGGGGGATCACTCTACCTGCTGAAGAAACCTCGCTTTTTGGTGGTGGGTATAGATCCTTCATCGCCTAGCTTTTTGAGCGACTGATTGATGAGGTCTACCCCTAGTTCGAGGCGTTTGAATGTAGCGTCGAGTTCCTGATCGGATTTTTGGAAAAGTTCGCTGCTGCGCTGGTTAAGCTTGTTCACGGAGGCTGCGAATGAGCTCTCTATGAGCTGATAGTTTTTCATTAGAAGCTGATTACTTGTTTCAGAGTTTTGCTTCATCTGTGCGCTGGTTGTTTGTAAACTTCTTAGAAATGACTCATGTGTTTGGGCGAGAGCATTGATGAGCTCAGGGATGGAGCCTGCTTTGCTCAGAGCCATCTCTTGTGATGACGAGGCGCTGTCATTGAGCTTTGGTAAAAGCTTCTCCGTGCAGAAGGTGTCGATGAGGGTGAGTGTTTCGTCCTCTTTCTTTTGCACTATTGATAGCGGGAAGCTGAGTAGTATGGATAAAATAAGGCCTAGTAATGTGGTGTCGAATGCGACACCCAGGCCACTAGTGAGATTACTTATTGATTGCTCAAGTGCCTCTGGGTCGGTGTCTCCGCCTATGGATAGTGAGCCAACCGCATCAGATAGACCCATCACTGTGCCGATGAATCCTAAAATCGGTATAGCCCACAGAAAAACCTTGATAATGGAGTATGAAGCGAGTGATCGATTAGCGTCGAGATCTGACTGTGTTGCGAGGAATTCAGAGGTTTCGTGATTACTATTGCGTAATTCGAATAGCTCGAGGGCTTTTCTGATGCGATTGACAAAGATGCTGTCTCTGAGCTTGGCGGGTGTAGCGTAAATATTATCAATGA
>JALZUH010000232.1 GCA_023301645.1 Akkermansiaceae bacterium | reverse complement strand
AGAGGTTGCTAGCCGTGAAGCAGAGCTACTGCGAGCCACGGCAGACGCGATAGGTTGCTCGATCCCACCCTTTGTCAGAAATTAGATAACAATCATTAAGTTCTGTGTCTGAATGAGTTAACTCGAAAATAATGATCATAAAAAATCATTGGTTTTATAAATGATCTGTAAACCCCGACCATTGGAGAGCTCGAAAAGTATTGCCGAAGAGAGGCGGCTATGATTTAAGAATGCTCAGCAGAATAGTATCTGAGTGGATACCACAGCTATGAAGGTTTTCTCCAATTCCTGACCACCTCAAGTTTTCTAATTCTCTCTTACCCCCTATATATTATGATTACACAGACTCTTCTTATTGCTCTGAGCTGCCTTCTTTTCAGCTCACTTTCAAGCTGCTCTAACTTAGCTGCTCTGACAAAGAAGTCTACTACTGCTAAGGCAAAAGCTGAGGTTAAGGCAAAAGCAAAGCCCGCTGCGAAAGCAACGACAACGGTGAGCAAGAAAAGCTCTATTCTTCCAGGCACTGCGTCATCTGCTCTCATTGCAAAGTCAAGCTCACTAGCTAAAGATAAGCACGGAATGCCTACCTACAAGAAGGCTTCCACACGCACACGCTACGTGCGCACGACAGCCTACTCCCACATGGAGAATGAGCCTGGGGCACCAGGACGCAAGAATGCAGCGGGCGGTATCCTCCAATACGGTAGCGTTCGTAGTGCGGCAGCTGACTGGTCAGTTTACCCACTAGGCACTAAGTTTCGCGTAAAGGGACAGTCACACACCTATGTCATTGATGACTACGGCTCAGCTCTCGTCGGAACGAACACCATTGATATTTTCAAGCCGAGCTTAAAGTCGATGAATTACTGGGGCACACGTAAGACTGAAATTACGGTCATTCAGTGGGGTTCATATGAGCGTAGCCTTAAGCTACTTCAGGGTCGCTTAGCTTATAGCCACTGTCGTAAGATGTATTACGGTTGTAAGGCAAAGCTTAGCTCGAATTACGCTAATAACTAACGATTTTTTTCAGCTCACTATCTCGGAGTTTTTAGCTTATAGCTCACCTGTGACTAAGCAACAACGCGCCGATTATATCGTAGAGAAATTAGAAGAGCTCTATCCAGAGACTCCTATTCCTCTCGATCACACTGATCCCTATACGCTACTTATCGCTGTCTTGCTATCGGCTCAGTGCACGGATGCGCGGGTGAATACAGTGACTCCCGCTCTCTTCGAGCTAGCATCAACACCAGAAGCGATGGTGAAGGTGCCTGTGGCGGATATTAAGGCGATTATTCGTCCCTGTGGGCTATCCCCGCGTAAGTCGCAGGCGATATCAGATCTTTCAAAAATCCTCATCGAGAAGCACGGTGGCCAAGTGCCCAAGGACTTCGCCGCTCTAGAAGAACTACCCGGTGTAGGTCACAAGACGGCCTCTGTGGTGATGGCTCAGGCTTTTGGTGTAGCGGCATTCCCAGTGGATACTCATATCCATCGTCTGGCGAAGCGCTGGAGGCTATGCCCGGGGAAGAATGTGACCGAGACTGAGCGGTATTGTAAGCGGCTATTTCCCAAGGAGAAGTGGAATAAGCTGCACTTACAGATCATTTTCTGTGGAAGAGAGCACTGCTCAGCCCGCGGCTGTGACGGACTGAGCTGTATTATTTGCCATCACGTCAATGTGGCAAATCGTTAGAGTAAAGTAAACTAGCTCAAACTAGTGCTTTTGGTAAGCGGTAGTGAATGCGTCGATAGCGGCTTTGAGCTTCTGGGCATTAGCTACGTCAGTGGTCTGCTTGCACTTCATGGCGTAAACGATGATCTCGTGAGCGAGAGTGAGCTTCTTGGTGTAGGCGTCTTTGTCTGCCTCATCCATCTTGATACGCTGAGCGAGGAAATACTCAGACATGGTGTTCTGAATCTTGGTTGCGTGCTCTTCCTTATTGGTGACCCAGCGGCTGACTTGATTGGCATTAGTAGCAGAGTCAGTGATTTGGCCCATAGCCTTCTCGATGGTCTTCTGGTGTGTCTGCAGGTCGATGAGGACAGTGTCATCGGAGTAGATACCACATGGGACTTGGCAATGGGCGTGGAGATTAGTCGTTGCTGTAAGCGAGAATACGGCTGCTGCTGCGAGAGTTAGGTAAGTTTTCATATCTGATTGATTCATAGCACTTATTGAGATTTCTGCATTCTTTTCTTTCCGGTGCGTCTTCTTTTTTTCGGTGCTGGAGGGTTATTAGCGTCGTATTGATCGTTGTTGGTGGGGATGCTTGCACCTACGTCCTTGAGGTAGCTACTGAGGCGGTCTTCGAGCTCTTGTGCTTGCTTAGGGGATTTACTAGCTAGGTTCTGACTCTCGGTGATGTCTTTGGAGAGGTCGAAGAGCATGATCTCACCCGTTTCGTAGATTTTGATGAGTTTGAGCGCGCCTGAGATGATTGAGGAGTGCGGGGTGTATTGGTTTTGGTAATTGGGGAAGTGGAAGACGAGCTCTTGGCGAGGTCGCTTCACGGGCTGGTCAGCTCCATGTAATAAGGGGATGATACTGCCTCCTTCTACTCCTTTGGGGAGAGGGGCTTTGATCTCAGCGATTTCACAAAACGTATTAAACAAGTCATAGCCTACTACAGATTGGTGGCTCCATGAGTTAGCCTTGATATGGGGGCCTCTGACGATGAGTGGCACGCGGATGCCTCGCTCCCAGACCGAGCCTTTTCTGCCATTGAGTCCACCTTGAGGCTGCTCGCTACCACCGTTATCTGACATGTAGATGACATAGGTGTTTCCTGCGAGCCCGAGCTGGTCAATGGCTGCGAGCACGGTGCCGACGCCCTCATCAAGGTCTTCAGCCAGAGCCATTCTGCCTAGGCTTCGTGTATCGGCGTGTGAGCCAGCTTTGGCAACACGCTCGCTGATACGCTGGAGACTTGCCTCCTTCGCATTTTCTGGGTAGTGCAGTGCATTATAGGAAAGTTGGATGAAGAATGGTTTTTTTGCCTTTTGGTGCCTTTTCATGAAGTCGATAGCACGGTCGGACATGCCGAAGATATCGACTGGGTTGGGATCTTTAAAGGGGGCTGCATCGAGGTTGTTGGTATTGCCATCACTCTCATCATAGCCATTGGCCTCAGGGCCACCGCCATCGATGTGCCATTTGCCGTAATGAGCCGTGCCGTAGCCAGCTTTCTGGAGTAGCTCTCCAATGGTGATTTCGTCCTGGCGAATCGAGCGTCTGCCAGCTGGGGGGACGAGCTTGTAGCCGCTGGATGCGGTGGCACTTGGACCTGCTCGTGTCCAGCCTAGCTGAGCGGGGCTCTTGCCTGTCTGAATACTAATGCGTGTCGGCGAGCATACAGGTGCTGGTGCGTAGGCTGCGCTAAATCGCATGCCTGCTGCAGCGAGCTCGGCGGTGTGTGGTGTTTTGACAAATTCACTACGAGACACCTCAAAGTCGGGGTGCATGGGGACTGATAGCCCGTCCCACGACTGATCGTCAGAGATCATGAGCACGATATTCGGGCGCTGGTCAGCCGCGTGGGACTGCGCCAGATGTGATATCACGGCAAGTAAGACGATGGGTAATAGGCGTTTCATATCCTATATAACTCGCCGTAGCGCTATTGGTTGTAAAATCGTGCTAAAAACCACACCCAGATAGTGCGATGTGTTGAGTTGCAATAAGCTCAATGCCCCTCAGCTGCGACGGTGAGCCGCTTTGGCTGAGGGGACTATGATATAGGTTTTGGTTTGGTCGTAATGATTACGACGAGGCTACACTAGTCTCTATTGGGCGCTTCCTCCTTGATCGAGTAGGAAGGCGAGGAGATTGTCAGCAAAGTTGACGTCCTTGGTAATCCCTAAGTGATCCTTGGGGACGTAGTTGATGTCCTGCCATGGGATAGGGGAGGTGTAGATACCTGTGTTGGGCAGAGGGCCTCGATCATCACCAGCGGCGCTGAATCTTGGAACGGTTTCGTCACCGTGGCCTTCTTTGGCAAATATTGGCGTCTCGGGGTGGGCTTCGAGGATGAGAGGAGTGCCTCCGATGTCACCGATCCATGTGACCATTTTGAGATGAGAAGGCACATTAGTAGCCTTGCGGTCGAGCGCTAGGTGGAACTGACGAGCGCTGTTGAGACTTTTAACAAGGTGGTCATGGGCAATGCGGCGACGCTCTTGAGCGTCTTCGATATCAGGTAGAAGCTGGGCGAGTGTTTTTTCGTGCTTTGGATTCGCCAGTCCCCACTGATTTTTGATCCAGAGCTCAGGGTCGAGTGGGTCGAGTTTGGCTTGGGTATCGGGGTCAATGAGTAGTCCGTGGCGCTGGCGTGGAAGTAGCTCATAGCCAGATGGCATGGTGCCTAGGAGCACTGGGTCATAGAGTGGCACAAATGGGGTAGGCTTTAGGCCGTCTGTGAGATTGGTAATAGCGAGTGGGGAGCCGAAGTGCGGGGTGCTTATGATGGCGACTTTTTCTACATGCTTAGCTCCTGCCCAGTTAAGTGCAGGCGTTCCTGTTTTAGGGAGTTTTTGGGAGCCGTATCTGAGGTAGTAACGAGTGAGGAGTCCTCCCATGGAGTGCGCTACGATGTCGAACTTAACGGGTTTGAACGTCTTATTGGGAAATTGTTTTTTGCGCTGGGCGATGACGTGATCACGCTTTGCGAGGATGAACTTATCGAGCTCAGCGGCATTATCGGCTGATGATCTTCTCCAGTCGTAGGCAAACTGAAAGCACGAGTAGTGTTCGTGGCCGTAGTTCATGGCTCCGGATTGTCCGAGTGTTTCATCGGCGTAGCCTCCAGCTCCGATGACCTTCAAGATCCGTGAGTAGGCAGCGGGGGAGATGGTGAGTCCTGGCAGTAGTGTGATCTTAAAGCGGTCAAGGGCCCCAGAAGGGACTACGTGATCCTTGATGTCTGAGAGCTGAGTTCCAAGTAGGAAGGGAAGACCGATGAGTCTTTTTGAGCTAGCTTTGTTAGGGACGATAGCACCCGGGGAGAATGCACCCCAGACGGTCGCTTGGCTGTCTGCATCGCGAAGTTTAGAGCCTAGAATACCGGGGATAAGAATGACGGGGTTGCGCTCTGGTGCCTGCTCTTGGGCGGCGGGCTCATAGAGCTCCTTCACGTGCTGCATGCCGGTATTGGTGGAGCAGGACAGTAGGGTGCATGATATGAGGCTCGAGACGGTGAGTGCGGTGGTCGCTTTGAGGTCGCTGAATTTGGCTAGATGTTTGATCATGGCTTGATGAGAATGTGATTAAGGAAAACATGTAGATTTAAAACAATCTATCTGGTGATGTAAAGGTAAAGGTGTGACCATCACCTTGATGGTGGGGATGACAGGGAGGGTGAAGATGGATGGTTTCATTTTTATAGTCACTTATACAAAAAAATACTTGCACGCGGCCGTCGGTCTGCCTAGGTTGCGCCCGCTTCGGCATCATACATAACGCGCGATTAGCTCAGTGGTAGAGCAATGCCTTGACATGGCAGAGGTCACAAGTTCAAATCTTGTATTGCGCACCATGTTTGATCCATTTAGACATAAAGCTTCGCAGTGTTTTGCGAGGCTTTTTTTGTGCCGTTTATTCTGCGGTCACCGTTGCGATTTGGGCGCGTTGATCTACTAACTTGCACCTTGCAAGGATCTAAGGCATTATAAAAAACTCCTGCTAAGATCTCGGGGGGATCTCAACAGGAGTCTGGGGGGCAGCTTAGGGGGAGGTGTCTAGTGCTGGCTGGTGATTTCACTCACTTAGTAGCAGATAATGCCGTCTCGCTGGGTTACTCCGTCTTCTCCTGTGAAGAGGAGGGTGGGATCAGTAGTGGGGAGGCCGTAGAGGTTGTCGAAGATGTTCACCCCTGGCATTGCTCCTCGGATGATGAAGATGGCATCATCGAAGCTGTGGTTACTGAGGTCTCCTAGTTCTGGATTGAGCTCTCTTTCGTAGCGGCTGTGGTCTTCTAGGCAGATGACAGTGAGGTCTTCATTCTGGAATGTGAGGATTTGATCCATGTTGCCGGGGTTGGCATTGACGAGGCTAAAGAGTGGCTGACGCTTAGTGCGGTTACCCACGCCTTTAGCTGTATAGCGTGATGGGTTTCTCAGGAAGGTCTCACGGTTGTTATTAGGGACGAACATGAGTCCGACGGTTTTTCCATCGAGTCCGTATCTTTTAGGATCGAAGCTGAGTGTGCTTCCGGGGTTAGCGGGGCGGTCATTGATGATCGATATAGCGATAGTTGCTGCTCTTTTGCGAAATTCTAGTGAGCTTGGGTCGAGGTGCTTGACTTGTTCGTAGTCGAAGACGCAGAGGTCAAACTTCATGGAGCTCCTGTCTTCAAGGAATTCGATGGTGATCTCATTCTCTGGCATGAGGAATAGCTGATCGGTGAGCTCGTAAGCTGGCTGATCGAGGTCGAGGTTGCTGAGGTGGCGCTCGACACCGCGTCTGCCTCGGTCACTGTGGAGTCCGTCTTGCCCAACGATGACTTCGTCATACTGTGTGCTGCCTCGGAAGCGGGGGATGATTTCTATCTGGAAGATGACGTCATTGAAGTCTTCGTCACCGTAGATTTGGTCTTCAAATGCGAGGATAAGCTTGTCGCTGCTGTTTTCTCCAAATAACCGTCCTGCGCACTGCTCAAGTCCATTGGGATTAAGGGTGGCGTCTTGGTAGATCAAGGTGGTGCCTCCTCTAGCGCCGTCGACGACTAGGCCGAAGCGTAGCTGGCTACCTGCGGGGAGGACTCCGAGACTAGCGCGTGACCCTTGCTTGAGTGGGGTGTTTGGTCCGAGCATGTAGCTGTGCCAAATTTGAGTTTTCATGCTGCTGTCATTAGCATCATACCAGAATAGTGAGTTGCGGTAGGTGCCGCCGTCGTAGATAGCGGTGATGATGACTTCTGAGTCGTGACTGATGATGAAGTCGCTTTCATTGAAGCCGCGCTTTTCTAGCTCTAGGAAGGTGCCATTGGTTCGGCAGTGGAGTTGTTCTTTAACATCAGCCCACATACGTCTTGAGTATTTGTAGTCAGCGTCAGCTTTAGAGTAGGTGTCTACGGCCGTTACTTGATCTTCGATGACCGTGATGAGGAAGGTTTCACTGGTGACTAACTCACCGTCGGTTGCTTCGCAGCGAGCTACATACTGGCCGTTTTTAGGGAAGCTCATCTCGGTGCTGGCACGCTCAGGGTGGTAGAACTTGATGTCTCCAGGGCCAGATTGGTGCGTCCAGCTGATGCTAAGTCCGTCCTGTTCTAGTGGTAGTCCTTCGTCTTGGATAGCGAGGCCAATGATTGCTTTTCGCTCGCCAGATATCTCGATGGCGTTGTCTTCCATGCTAATGATGGGTGGTTGGTTAGCAGGGATCATGAGCGGGCTCTCGGTAATGGGGCAGCTAAAGCCGTCGTTGTTTCCCGTGACGACGCTATCTAGGAGGAAGACAGCGCGTGGCTCACTGCTGCGGTGGTTGAGAATCTGATAAACACCACCTGCATTACTACTTACATAAAAGTTAGCATCGAGGTCAGTATAGGCAGCTCCGTATGCGACTCGTCCTTGGGGTAGGTTCTTTACTGGGACTTTGGATACGGACATGGTCTGGAGATCCCAGATGTAGAGGTCCTGATCACGTGCTCCAAAGAAGTATCGATTGCCTTCGAATTCTTGGTAGACGATGTCGGCTACTGCACCGGGATTGACCCCGCTGAAGGTGACCATGTCATAGGTGGATGTTTCGACATTGATTTTCATCAGGTTAGGGCTGTGAAAGCGGTCTCCGCGAATCCATAGGTGTCCCTCGTAGTCCATGTCGCCAGCATAGAGGCCGTAACTGGGAGCTAAGATTCCTGTGGTGGTCGGGGTGCCGAGTGCTTGGTAGCTGCCGTCACCGTGGATGCGAATGAGCTGATCCTTATAGGGTGCGTATCGCCCCCATGCGTAGACCATGTCGTCAATGATGTTATAGCCAGCTGCATTGTAGCTTTCGAGCTTAGCGCCGATTTTGGTATAGACTCCATCTCTGGGGTCGAGGGAGTTGAGCTGGCCTGATACGACTTGGAAGAAGTTAGGCTGGCGTTCGAAGGGGACGGGCTCTGCCTGAAGGTGAACCGCCGATAGTGCTGTGGTTATTATCAAGCTGGCACCGACCCTGAGGCTGTGATGTTTGCTGAAGTTATGAGTGTTTGTTTTCATGGTAACTTCTATCATGCATGAGCTGTGCCAGTCTCAGGTGAAGGCTCTCTGTCCCTTTGTTTATATAGATTATTTGTTTTTAGGTGATTATTGCCTATAGTGATATGACTGTAATTTTTACATGATTAGGGATGACTAGCTGTAAAAAATACAGTCTGTAGTTGTGATTGTGGGTGGTAATGTTGTCACATTTAGCAGTTGAGAAATTGAGCATATAGGCGACTCTTAGAAACTGTGATACGTGAAGTTTTACCCGAAATACTCGATGAGTTAGACCCTAGTGATCCGCGTGCGGTGCGGAGTAGGCGTGATTTGAGACTGGCTAATAAGTTCATGCAGGGGGAGTCGTGGATTTTAAGGCAGGTTGGTGAGCTGGTGGCGAAGAACCCTGCGATTAATAGAGTCATCGAGCTAGGTGCTGGTGAGGGATTTCTAACTCAGCTTATAAAGACGGAATATCCACATCTTGATGTCGTCGCTGTCGATCTGGTGGCTGCGCCTGAGGGCTTCGATCCACAGGTTCGCTGGGATGAGGCTGATGTTCTCGCCTACGATGGCTATGAGGAGGGAAGTATCGTAGTGGCTAATTTATTCATCCACCATCTACAGGATGAGCAGATCAGAGAACTTGCTGAGAAGATGCAGGATGTCGCTGCTATTCTCTTTGCTGAGCCCTATAGGAAGCCTCTGTCACTGATGATGGGGCGTTGTATTTTCCCGTTGGTCAATGACGTGACTCGCCATGATATGATGGTGAGTGTGCGTGCTGGCTTTATCCGAGGTGATTTACCAGCGTTACTTGGTGAGGGCTTCCATTGGCAGGAGTCTCTCGGGCTCATTGGTGGGATTCGACTCAGAGGTGAGCGCTGTGAAAGCCATTCTGTGGAGGGTGAGAGTGTGTCTTGAGTATGAAGCCCATTAAGATTGTAGGTGGCGGTCTTGCTGGGTTGTCCCTAGGGGTTTATCTGCGCAAGTTAGGCGTGGATACTGAGATTATTGAGGCTGGGTTTTATCCGAAGCATAAGGTTTGCGGTGAGTTTATCTGCGGAGTGAGTCAGGAGATACTCTCTGAGATGGGGGTGGATAATATCGTGACGGACTCAGTGCATCATAGAGATATGTCATGGTGGATGGACGATGCGGTGGTCATGCAGGATAGCTTACCACAAGTGGCATGGGGGATTTCGCGCTATAAGCTTGATGAGGATCTAGCAGGGAAGTTTGAGCAGCTAGGTGGTGTGCTGACTACTGGGAAGCGATTCTGTAGTGATGAGTTAGCTCTAGAGGGCGTGGTTTATGGCTCTGGTAAGCGGAAGGATTCGCCTAAAAAGGGGCGCTGGATTGGGCTGAAAATCCATGCTGTGGATATCCCAGCTGGAGAGGTTCAGGGTATTGAGATGCATGTCGGTAAGCGTGGCTATATGGGGGTGTGTGGAGTGGAGGACGGACGGCTTAATTGCTGTGGGCTATTCCGTATTGACCAATCCCTTAAAGGGCGTGGTGTGGATTTGATCTGCCAATACTTAGAGGCTAATGGCATGGTAAGCTTGGCTCAGAGGCTGAGCTCTTGGTCTGTAGACGCACGCTCCTTTTCTGCGACAGCGGGGTTTGCTCTCGGTGAGCAGGATACTTCTCTAGCGAGTAGGGGGAGGACTGGTAAAGCTGGTGCTAAGGCTTTCTGTATTGGAGATGCACTTCAGCTGATACCACCCTTTACTGGAAATGGCATGAGCATGGCTCTTGAGTCGTCACAGATGGCGGCGGGCTGGATAGTGAGGTATGCAGGTGGTGAACTCAGCTGGGAGGAGGCCATGAGTGGCTACCATGACGAGAGTGCTGCTTTTTTTCAGAAACGGATGATGCTCTCAAAAGGAATGCATCCATTGTTTTTTAACCGTTTTAGTCGAAGTATACTCAAGCTATCTGCTCAGACAGGTGTGCTTCCCTTTGAATACTTATTCTCCCAGCTCAGAAGACCGTGAGTTTGCCAATCATTACTACCTAGCCTACCTTATCAAATATTATGAATTTACTATCTGTCTCCTCGGCCTTTCCAGAGCAATCATACACTCAGAGTGAGTGCCTTGATGGTATGCGTGCTGGTGATTTCTGGCCAAAGCTCCACCCGCGATCACGAACGCTACTTGAGAAGATACTTGGTGGCGGGGATGCCACTGATGATACAGGTAATAAAAGCGGTATTGCTAAGCGCCACTTCTGTCTCGACGAGCTTTCGGACTCATGGACGCGTGACGCTCAGGCTCTCAATGAGGCATATGAAAAGCATGCTCCTGAGCTAGCCGCGGCGGCTGTGTCGAAGGCGGTGAGTAAGGCTGGCTTAAGCTTGGAGCAGGTGGATACGGTGTTTTTGAGCTCGTGCACTGGCTATCTTTGCCCCGGAGTGACGAGCCATGTGGCTGAGATATTAGGATTGCGCGAGGATGTTTTCCTACAGGATATGACAGGCCTAGGCTGCGGGGCAGCGGTGCCATTGATTCGTGCAGCCAGCGGTGTCGTCGCCAGTCGTCCTGAGAGTATTGTAGTCACCGTGGCGGTGGAGGTGTGCTCGGCGGCCTTCTATGTAGAAGATGACTTCGGGGTGCTTATTAGCACATGCCTCTTTGGTGATGGGGCGGCAGCGGCCGTCTGGTCAGGTCAGGGTGGTGAGTGGAGTGTGGGGGATTTCGAGTCGCTCCACATGCCAGACCAGCGCGAGAAAATTCGATTTACTAATGCGGCGGGTAAGCTGCGTAATCAGCTGCATAAATCCGTGCCTAAACTAGCAGGTGAAGCCGTGGCTAAGCTCTATGAAAGGCGTGCGAAAGATAAAGGCGTGCCACAAGCGCATATTACTCATGGTGGTGGTAAGGATGTTATCGAGCAGTTAGAGTTGGTTCTGGCCGAGGCTCCTGATGTTTCTGAGCGCGGATTGAGCTATGCTCGTGGGGTGATGAATGATTACGGTAATTTGAGTAGTCCCTCTGTGCTGGTAGCTCTGGAGCGATTTATAGATCACCCAGAGAGTGGCGCACTCGACCATGTCTGGATGTGTGCATTTGGCGCGGGGTTCTCAGCCCATAGCTGTGAGCTGGTTAAGACAAGGTGTGACTAGCGA
Source organism: Akkermansiaceae bacterium (assembly GCA_023301645.1). Classification (GTDB taxonomy): domain Bacteria; phylum Verrucomicrobiota; class Verrucomicrobiia; order Verrucomicrobiales; family Akkermansiaceae; genus Oceaniferula. The sequence continues at coordinate 6,877 of JALZUH010000232.1, read as the reverse complement.
GGTAGAGGGATTGCGCCCGCTAGAGCTTTTCGCTGCCTTTACTTGGTAACAGGGTCAGGATGGCTCCTGCGACGATGATGAGGACGGCATAGCCGCTAGGGTTGTATCTATTGGTCCCAAACGATCCTGCATCGCGGAAATAATAGACGATAAAAGCTCCTAAGAGCATGAGAGAGATTCCGTAGATTCTTATCTTTGCCTTGGGTGGCTTACTGGGGAGGAAAGACTGAGCTGCTTTCATCTCATAGATTTTCGTCTGAACGCGATGGATACTTTCTTCATCAAGCATGCCTTCGTGCTCAAGGTAGGCGATAATATCTGCCTCTTCTTGTCCGCGAAGGAGAAGTTTCAAAATAATGTCGTCTTCTGATGGACTGGGCATAGTGAACAGGGCGCAATGAAGGGGGAGGGGGGAGTTCTTTTACTCTTCGATAAACCCTTCATCAATGGGGTTATTGGGGGTGTCTGCTGCTGTGGTAGCTAAGATGTCGCAGCGTTCATTTTCTGGAATGCCGGCGTGGCCTTTAACCCATTTCCAGGAGATGTCGTGTTCTTTGACGGCGCTGTCCATGCGCTGCCAGAGGTCGGCATTTTTAAGTGGTTTGCGCGGGCCTCGTGACCATCCTTTCTTTTTCCAGCCATGAATCCAGCCCTTGTCCATGGTGTCGATGACATACTTGGAGTCTGAGTATAGGGTGATCTTGCACGGTTCTCGGAGTGACTCGATGCCGGTGAGGGCTGCGAGTATTTCCATGCGGTTATTGGTGGTTTTGGCGAAGCCGCCGCTGAGCTCTTTCTTATGGCCTTGGTAGATAAGTAGGGTGCCGTAGCCACCTGGTCCGGGGTTTCCGCGTGAGGAACCGTCGGTGTAGATCGTAATTTCTTTCATAGGTGGGTGTCAGCGAGTGGTGCTTCGGAGATAGTGACAGGGGTATCTAGTCGGTGTCAATGGGTGGTTAATGGAGGGTATGTTTATTTGAAAGAATCGACGATGTAAAAAATGCGCCACATGAGTGAAAAGAAGCATTGGACAAATTCAATGATTCAAGACAGTAAGGGGTGCTTCCCAGTGGAAGTATCACGCTATGGCACGTAAGAAGAAAGACTCTCCTCCAGCACCTCCTACAGCAATGGGGGATCTGGCAACACTCACGAAGCTTAATCTAAACATCTTTGTTTTGGTGACTACGTTGTTTGGCTGCTTGCTAGCATCGCGCACTTACTATGGTGTTTGGGTGAATGATTTCGGGTTACTACTACATACCCTCATCGGCACGGCGTGCACGGCCTTTGGTTCTGCGGCTTTTAATCAGCTGATGGAAATCGAGGAAGATGCTCGTATGGAGCGGACTGCTGATCGTCCGCTACCGTCACGCAGAATGATGCCGGTGAAGGCATTTGCTATCGGCTGGGGACTTTCTGCCTTTGGTATTATCCACCTCGCTCTGACGGTCAATGCTGCTTCGGCCTATCTGGCAGCTGCCGCTCTGGGCACTTATGTTTTCCTCTACACTCCTCTGAAGCGTCGTAGCTCGACGAATACACTACTCGGTGCTGTGCCGGGTGCTATCCCTCCGATGATCGGCTGGGCAGCGGTGGCAACGTCCGCGGGTGGTAGCTGGATGGATGGGCAGAGCTGGTTCTTGTTTGCCGTTCTTTTCCTGTGGCAGATGCCGCACTTTGTCGCCATTAGCTGGATGTGCCGTGAGGACTATGAAAAGGGGGGCTACGTGATGTGGTCTAATGGCGATGTTTCTGGGAAGAAGACCGCTGCTATTGCGATCTTTTTTACAGTGTTACTCACCGCCCTTGCTCCTGTGGCGATGGTCTTAAGTTATGCGAATATGGTGTGGGGCATTGGTGGGACTCTTGCGGGTCTTTACATGCTTTGGCTTTGTTTTAAATTCAAGTCAGCGGGTGATAGGCCGTCGGCGAGGAAGTTGTTTTTCTACACCTTGATTTACCTGCCTTTAGGCTTAGGCTTACTAGCAGTAGGCTGGAGTTAGGCGTAGGTAGTCCGCTGACGGGCAGTCGGTAAACTAGCCTAGCTAGGTAAGAGCATAAGTAAGTGATATGAATACTCAGCAGTGGCTTAGGGCAGATAGAGAACATTGCTGGCACCCATTTACCCAGCAGCAGGAGTGGGTAGCGAGTGAGCCTGTCGTCATCACAGCGGGTGAGGGGGTTTGGCTCACAGACTCTGAGGGGAGGCGCTACATTGATGGTAATTCATCGATATGGACAAATATCCACGGGCATAATCACGCTGTGATTAACGGCGCAATCACCGAGCAGCTGGGAAAGGTTTCTCATACCAGTTATTTAGGGTTTGCCAATCCTCGTGCCAGTGAGCTGGCAGAGCGTCTCTGCGAGTTTTTCCCAAATACATCGCTAAAGCGGGTGTTTTTCTCTGATGACGGCTCGACGGCGGTGGAGTGTGCTGTGAAGATGGCGATTCAGTATCGTATGCAGACAGGCGAGGCGGAGCGGACGGAGTTTATCGCTTTTGATCAGTGCTACCATGGTGACACGATGGGGGCTGCCTCACTGGGTGGTGTGGGTGCTTTCTTTGATCGCTTTCGTAAGTTCGGCTTTCCGGTGAGTCACGTGTCGATGATGGATGACTTGCGCGGGCTTGATGTAGCGCAGATTAAGCGCACAGCAGCCGTAGTTATTGAGCCCTTAGTGCAGGGTGTGAATCAGATCCACGTCTGGCCAAAGGGGATGCTAGCTGAGCTGCGTGCTTGGTGTGATGAGCATGGGGTGCAGCTTATTCTTGATGAGGTGATGACTGGATTTGGTAGGACAGGGACGATGTTTGCCTGCCAGAGTGAGGGTGTAGTGCCTGATTTCCTATGCTTGGCTAAGGGGCTGACAGGTGGCTACATGCCACTGGCGGCAACGATTACTCGGGAAGAAATTTATGATGCTTTCTGTGGCGGTCGTGATCGAGCCTTCTACTACGGTCATAGCTATACGGCTAATCAGCTGGGCTGTGCGGCGGCCTTGGCGAGTTTAGACATTTTTGAAGATGAGCAGACATTGGCGCAGTTGCCGGCGAAGGTGAGCCTAATGGGTGATCTACTTGCTGCTATCGTATCGAAGTATGATGTCGCTTATGAGCTCAGACAGTGCGGCTTAGTGGCGGGTCTAGAGCTGAGAGAGGTGGGTGGTGATCGTTTTGTCGTCAGTGAGCGTATGGGTGAGGCTGTTTGTTATCAGGCCCGCAATCACGGGCTTTTGACCAGAGCTATTCTCGATACGATTGTGATCATGCCTCCATTGAGTATTAGTCATGAGGAAATTAACCAGATATGCGCAGCACTGGATCGTGCCATTGGTGAGGTGTTTGCAGAACGAGCAGTAGGTCATGAGTCGTAGTCTGGGAAATCATCAGCACGCCAATGACGGCGGTGTCAATCAGCGGGCACCACGAGTAGCTGTGGTAGGAGTAGGTGCTGTCGGTGGGTATTACGGTGCTCGGCTCGCAGAGGGGGGCATGGATGTGCACTTTCTCTTACGTAGCGATTACGAGCACGTGGTTGAGCATGGTTTCCAGATAGAGAGTGTGGCGGGTGACTTTCTGCTCCCCGAGCCTCACTGCGCGCAGAGCTCAGAGGATATCGGGGAGGTTGATATCGTGATCGTCGCGTGGAAGACGACGGCCAATAGGCATTTCAAAAAGGTCATCGAGCCACTGCTGCATAAAGAAACAGTGATTCTTACCTTGCAGAATGGCTTGGGTAATGTGGAGGAGCTTGCCGCATTATTTGGTGCTCATCGGGTCTTTGGCGGCTTGTGCTTTGTTTGTATTAATCGCTTATCGCCTGGGGTGATTTCCCATACAGCATCAGGCTTGATTCGAATCGGAAAATATCAATCTGATCAAGGGGGCGCATTAGAGATGCTCGTCGAGACGCTGTCTTCACATGGTCTGCATTGTGAGGCTGTGGAGAACTTGGAAAAGGCTCAGTGGATGAAGCTGGTGTGGAATATACCATTTAATGGGCTGGCCATTACTGAGGGTGGAGTTGATACAGAGGTATTATTATGTAAAGTGGGGATGGAGGAGCTAGTGCTTGCTATCATGAAAGAGGTGCAGGCCGTGGCCGCAGCACTGGGGCACGAGATCAAAGATTCATTCTTAGAACGCCAAATCGCCATTACCAAGCCAATGGGCAAGTATCGACCATCGAGTATGATTGATTATGTAGAGGGGCGAGAAGTGGAGCTGGATGCTATTTGGAGTAACCCGCTAGGAGTAGCCCAAGAACACTCTGTATCTGTCCCAATGATGGAGCGTTTACTACGTGATCTTGTTGATATTACAGGATAATATAGCAAAAACGTAATCAATATCATAAGAGGATCATTTTTTTCGGGACAATGACTTGCTAATATGGTTTCAAGTCGCTGTGCACCAGCTGCAGATCGAGATCTCAGCTTTTGTATAACAACAACACACACACACACACCTAAGATAGATTATCAAATATGGAAACAATTACTAAAAGGGACTTGGTTACTAAAATGAGCGACAAAACTGGACTCACTCAATCTGAGGTAACGCTGGTAATGGACACGATGCTCGACACGCTCGTGGGTGAACTAGCTAAGGGGAATTCAGTAGCTATTCGTAATTTTGGATCTTTCACAGTGAGAGAAGTTAAAGGCAAGATCGGGCGTAACCCCAAGAAGCCTGAGCAAATGGTTGAAATCCCACCTCGCGCTGTAGTGAAATTTAAAGTAGGTAAAGGTATGAAGGAAAGAGTGGCTCGCATTCTTCCAATGATCCAGCAATCTACATAAAACAATCCAATGAACATTGAGGCAAAAAAAGAAGAGTTACTCGAAGAGTTAGGTTTTTTCCAAGATTGGACTGAGCGTTATGAATACGTCATCGGTCTGGGTAAAAAGCTAGCTCCTATGCCTCAAGAGAAACAGACAGAAGATCGCCTCATCAAGGGCTGCCAATCACAGGTGTGGCTAGATGCCCACTATAGTGATGGGCTGATGCACTATGAGGCGGATTCTGATTCATTGATCACTAAGGGCATGATTGCCCTTTTTATCAGAGTGCTTGATGGTGAATCACCTGACACTGTGCTCAAGGCGGACATGGAGTTCGTCGAGAAAACAGGACTCAAAGAGCATCTAGCACCTACTCGTGCTAATGCACTTAATCTGATGGCTACCCAGATGAAGAAGCTCGCCCTAGAGCATTCAGAGGGAAAGTAGCCGCAGGGTGAAATCTAGGCTTCTACTATGAGCTCTAGGTGAACTTTAGATCAAAGGGTCGTTTTAAAACCTTATTTCTTCGCAAGGAAGTCGACCATTTGTTCGGCGGTTTTCTTGCCAATACCTGGCACGGACTCGAGCTCCTTGATGGTGGCTTTGCGGATTTTTTTGACCGAGCCGAATCGCAGCAAGAGAGCTTCTTTTCGCTTCGCTGACATGCCGGGGCAGTCGTCGAGCATACTTTCTTTGACCCGTCTTCTGAGGAGGAGTTCATTGTAATTATTGGCAAAGCGGTGTGCCTCGTCACGGATTCTCTGCAGTAGCTTGAGTCCACCTGTGTCGTGGGAGAGGAGCAGCGGCTCACTCTTCATTGGTCGATAGATTTCCTCATGCTGCTTCGCAAGACCGATGACAGGCAGGTCGTGTAAGCCGAGTCTCTGCAGCTCCTGCACCGCCATGCTGAGCTGCCCCTTACCGCCGTCGACGATGACTAGATTAGGTAGGTGTAGAGGTGACTTACCCTCGCGTGCGAGTCTACGCAGTGCCTCTAGGGGTGTTTCCTGACTATCTTCTAATTCTGGGATGTTATTCTCCGTGATAATCCTCGCGTAGCGTCGCCGCACGACTTCTGCCATACTGGCGTAGTCATCCTGTCCTTTGACGGTCTTGATTCTGTAGCGTCGGTATCCTTGATTATCAGGCTTGCCATTTACGAAGCGAACCATCGAGGCGACGATGTGGTTGTTAGAAACATTGGATATGTCGAAGCACTCCATGATTTCTAATTTGTCAGGTAGCTGAAGAGTATCTTGTAGCTCAGCGAGATCCTCTGTGGGCTGCACGGTGCTGGGAATGCCACCGCGACCCCGTGAGAAGCTACGAGTGGGGTTCAGAGTGATTTCTAAGTTGGCAATGACGTCGCGCAGCTTGGCAGCTTTTTCAAACTGTAGCTTCTCGGCAGCTTTGGCCATATCGGCTCTGAGTCCGTCGAGGCGGGCTTTCTTACCCTTATTGGAGAGCAGGGTGATAGCCTCATCGATGTTTGCACGGTATTGCTCCTCGGAGACTTTCCCGACACAGGGCGCACTGCAGCGGCGGATGACATCGGAGTGGCAGTGCTTGTATTCTTTTTCTCCGGGGTGTCTTGGCTTACACGTTCTGAGGCAGAATTCGCGATTGATCCATTCAAGTGTGGCGATGAGCGCGTTTGAATTAACAAACGGGCCGAAGTATTTGGCTCCGTCGTTTTTCTTTAGACGTGTCAGCGAGAAGCGGGGCAGGGGGACATCGAGCTGTATCTTGACCATATAGAAGCGCTTGTCATCGCGTAGGCTGACATTATAGCGCGGTCGATACTCCTTGATGAGCTTGCTCTCTAGGATAAGGGCTTCTTGCTCGTTTTTGACAATTTGGATATCAAAGGTGTGTATGCTGTCGATGAGGGCACGAGTTTTCACATTTGCCCGCATCTTCTGAGAGGGCATGAAGTAGTTACTCACACGCTTTTTGAGGTCCTTGGCCTTTCCTACATAGATGATGCCGCCAAGTCGGTCTTTCATCAGATAGACTCCGGGCTTATGCGGTGTCTTCTGGAGTTTCTGTTTGGCTTCTGGGTTACTCATGAGGCGGTCATGTGATG
>JALZUH010000231.1 GCA_023301645.1 Akkermansiaceae bacterium | reverse complement strand
GCTTAGTTTGGAGTCTTCTTAGCTCTGTGTTTTCGTCACGGAGGGATGTGATCGTTTTGTTGATGTTCTGCTCGCGCTTAGCCTTGTCATCTTTGCTGATGATTTGGTTGAGCTCTGCGATTTTTGCCTGCTTTGCTTGATTATCAGCAGTGGTGGTTGCGAGCTTAGCCTGCACATCTTTGAGCTTGGTATTGACGGTAGATAGGCTGCTTGATGAGCTTGTCTTGAGCGTAGCGAGCTGTGCTGCAAGAATGGCGATCTGTGGATCCGGGCCTGCTGGTGCGACTGCTACTTCTTCGACAGGAGCTGCCTCTGTCACTACTACAGGTGCAGCTGGGCGGTCATTTCCCTGAAGGCCTTCTAGGCGCTCGATTTCTTCTTGAAGCGCGTAGTTTTTATTACGAGCATCAGTCATTTCGTCTTGGGCAACGTCGATGTGTCCGTAGGCTTGGTCAAGCTCGGCTTGGAGCTTGGCGAGCTCAGCATGATCACCAGTGCTGGCTACGATTTGAGTCGTTGCAGGTGATGCGTTGATGACACTGGACTTGGTGTCGAGTGATAGGTCGCTTGTGCTGCATTTGCCGAGGAGGAATGGAAATGCTGCTAGGCCGATGACGACAGCACCTATGGCGATGTTTCTTTCAAAGGGCTTGATGGTCTTCTCCGAGTTATTATTGTTAGTGCTCATGGTAGGGTTGTTGAGTTTGAGTGTATTAGCGAGTTGATAGAGGGGGGTGTTGTATCGCTTGGTGTGTTTTCTATGCGGTAAGTTACAGGCTTAGACAATGAATTTCGTGAATTTTTCACATGTTTCTCACTTCGCTTGGCGATGTTTTTATTCTGCTAGTGAGCAGGGGACGAGGATGCCGTCTTTCATGCCGTGGATTTTCTTTTTGTCGGCGGGCACAATGGTGGCTAGGCAGCCTCCTAGAATGGTTTTACCATCTTGGGCGGTGAAGTAGTAGGGGCAGAGTCTTACTCTTCCTTTCATGAGCTTTTCCTCACCCGTATCTGGGTCGAAGTAGGGGTGCTTGATGATTTTCCCTGCGTGGAATGACTGCATCATTCGTGGCTGCGTGGTGAATTCGTCAGTGGCTTGTTGGATCTGCTGTGCCCATTCGTCCTGTGGCATGTCGTGGCCGATGTAGACGCCGCGTGATCCCCATGCTTGTTCTGAGAAGCCACTTACTTTTAATACTAGCTGGCGTTCTTTCTGGCTGAAGTGGGCGACTTCGCTCCATGAGTGTGCATCGAGTCGTGGAAGTGATGCGTGTGGCGGTAGTGGTGTCGGGTCGACAACCCAGCCGTGTGGGGTGATTTCGCGGAGGCGTTGGAGGTGGCTGCCTCTGAGTTCTTGCTGCCAGATGCCACGCATGGCAGGTGACCAGAGGAGGGCTAGCCAGAGTTTTTCTTCGAGGTGGGGCTTACAGGGGGGGGTGAGCTGTGGTGATTGGGCGAGGTCTTTGGCAGCAGTGATATTCTCCCAGTCGAACCATTCGAAGAATCGGTAGGTGGGCGTGTTAGCACCTTGGTTGTTTTGGTCTTCTGCGGACTGGGTGATGATGTCTTGGCACTGGTCAGCAAGCCACTGCATCTCAGGGAGGTAGTCGGCAGATTCTTCACTAATGAGGATACGGCCACCTCCTTCTTCACTAGGCATGAGAGATTGAAAGCCGTCGCGTATACCGTGTGCTCCACCTAAAATGTCGAAGTCATGCTTGGCGTAGAATTGTGATAGCCAGAGGGTGATTCCCATACCACCTGGCACGGAGTCGAGCTCGGTGAGGGCGAAGCTGGTGTGCTGATCATCGCCAGTGAGGATGAGGTCGGGGCGGATGACTCTGGGGAGAGTGTCTCGCAGCTCTGTAGAGCGCTGCACTTGGGTCATCCATGATGGTTTACCGGCGTCGAGTAGCTGGTGAATCCATGCGGGGAGTTTGCCTTTGGCACTGCGCTGATAGATGGAGTTCGAGGCTTTTTGAAACTGGGCGAGTGGGTGGCCGAGTTTGGTGATGGCTTTGGATGTTTTTTTATCCAGTGGGAGTGGCTTGGGAGAGAATAACCAGCTGCTATCGTTTCTGAGCTTGGAGTCAGGAAGTGCTGCGGTGATGCTGTCGAGGGTTATCATCTCGTTTATCCTTGGGCCGTATGTGACTTTGCTAAATCAAGGAAGTTCTTGAGGATCGTCATGCCGTCTTGGGTGAGAATGGACTCTGGGTGGAACTGCACGCCGTGGATGGGGTATTCTTTGTGCCTGATGCCCATGATGATGCCGTCTTCTGTTTCTGCGGTGATCTCTAGGCAGTCGGGTAGGCTCTCGCGTTTGACGACTAGTGAGTGGTAGCGAGTGGCGGTGAATGGGCTGGGTAGTCCCGCGAAGACGCTTTTCTGATCATGGAGGACGGGTGATGTTTTCCCGTGCATGAGGGTTTCTGCGCGGACGACTTCACCACCGAAGACGTGGCCAATGGACTGGTGACCGAGGCAGACGCCGAGTATGGGGATATGACTGCCGAACTCTCGGATGACATCACAGCTAATGCCTGCTTCATTCGGTGTGCAGGGGCCGGGGGAGATACAGATAAGCTCAGGGGCTAGTTCGCGGATGCCGTCGAGGTCGATGGCGTCATTGCGCACGACTTTTATCTCTGCGCCTAGTTCGCCGAAGTATTGGACGATGTTATAGGTGAATGAGTCGTAGTTATCGATGACGAGTAGCATGAGATGAGTAAGGTGGTAGGTGGTGAGAGGGAATGCTCTGAAAGCTATGCTCCAATGGTTTTGGCTAGTCCGATAGCACGGATGACGGCTTTTGATTTATTGACCGTTTCCTCGTATTCGTAGGTGGGGTTACTATCGGCGACGACACCTGCGCCTGCCTGAACGTAGGCTTTGCCGTCTTTGAGTAGGCAGGTGCGCAGGGTAATGCATGAGTCGTGTGCTCCATCCCAGCCGAAGTAGCCGACTGCACCGGAGTAGGTGCAGCGTTTGCTTTTTTCTAGCTCGTTGATGATCTGCATGGCGCGGATCTTAGGGGCGCCGCTGACGGTGCCTGCGGGGAAGGTGGCTCTGAGCACGTCATAGGAGGTGTGTGCTTCGTCTAGCTCTCCGTGGACATTGGAGACAATGTGCATGACGTGGCTGTATCGCTCGACGATCATGAAGTCGTCTACAGTGACACTGCCGTGCTTGGAGATGCGTCCTACGTCATTGCGGGCTAGGTCGACGAGCATGAGATGCTCAGCGCATTCCTTAGTGTCAGCGAGGAGATCAGCAGCTAGGGCGTCATCTTCCTCTGGTGTCTTTCCTCTCCAGCGAGTTCCCGCGATAGGGCGGATGTCGATGCGGCCTTCGATGGCACGGACGTGGACTTCTGGTGAGCTTCCTACGAGGGCGAAGCCGTCGAGCTGGAAGATAAACATATAGGGGGAGGGATTGATATGGCGTAGGGCTCGGTAGAGATTGACGGGGCTCCCTGTGTAGTCGGTTTCAAATCTCTGGCTGGGCACGATCTGGAAGGCATCACCGGCGGCGATGTATTCCTTGGCCTTGATGACCATGGCTTCGTATTCTTCCTGAGAGGTATTACTGACGGCTTCAGGTGTCTGGTATTCAGCTAGGCCATTGAGTGGTGGGATGTGCAGTGGGGTGTCGAGCTTCTCGATGAGTGCTGCTATCTTACTACTGGCGTCGGCGTGAGCGGCTTCTAGGCTTTCGTGCTCGTCGATGAAGGCATTGGCAATGACGATGAGTCTGCGCAGGTGGTGGTCGAAGATGAGTAGAGTATCGGCAATGATGAAGAGCGCGTCTGGGAGTCCAAGTTCGTCTTTGGCAGGGGCTCCTATGCTAGGCTCGAACTGTCGCACAGAGTCGTAGGATAGGTAGCCTACAGCACCGCCAAAGAAGGGCGGGGCATTCTCTGTAGTGCTAGGCTTGTATTGCTCCATGAGCTCTTCTAGCTCTGCGAGCACATCACTCTTGGCTTGCCATTGGCGGGTGCTGCCATTTTCTCTGAATGTGATTTGTTGTCCGTCGGCTTGGATGACGGCACGAGGATTACTACCAAGAATGGAGTAGCGATTATTGGCTCCACTGGCCTCAGCACTCTCAAAAAGAAAGGCTTCCTTCTCACCGCTTATTTTCATGTAGGCAGAAAGAGGGGTTTCGAAATCGGCAGCAAGCTGCGCGTAGACAGGCACGACATTTCCTTTCTGAGCAAGCTCTGAGAAAACATCAATGGTGGGGCTGACAGGTAGAGTATTCAACGCGGCGAAGCATGCCTGTTAATTTGATCTTCGCAATCTGAAATAGCGAGAAATTGCGTCAAAATGACGACTTGGGGTAAGAGAGACGGTTGTGGGGGGCACTTACTGATTACTTTGCTTTTTTGCGAGTGCTTCATTGATGGAATTTACGACTTGGTCACCCTGTGCGTTGAACCCTTTTTTATTGTAATGGACATCCTTGGGCTTGATCATCCATTCAGCTTGATTTGGCTTGGTGAAGCTAAAGAGGTCATTGATGGTGATTTTGGGGTATTCTTTAAATACCTTGAGAGCTACAGCATTGTATTTCACGGCGTCACCAGCAAAGCGACCATCTGCACCTTCTGGCACGGGAGTCGTTGTCGCGAAGATGAGCTGAGCTTTTGGTGCTAGTTGCTTGAGGTAGGCTTGGATGCTGTGAAGATTTTCCTCGTAGCTTGCTAACGTGCTTATTTGCTTGCCATCAGTTTTATTAAGTTGTTTTTTGAACAGATATTTGAGGTCGTGTAAGCCGACATTAAAGTGAATGACATCCCACTCGAAGTCCCAGGAAGGGTCTGTTTTTCTGTCTCTCATGATAGAGTGCATCTTGGTCATTTTATGGATCAAGGTGCTGGAGTCTTCACCATTGACGTAGAGACGATAAACATTGGCTTTGCCGTCGAGCTGCTGACGCACACGCTGGGTGTATGCAATCGAGATAGAGTCACCGTAGAGTAAGACGTTGGGTAAGGCAGGGTTATTTGCTACGTAGGCGAATGCAGGTCTTTTTGAGATTTTAGCCCCTGTGAGGCTTAGCCAGGCTTCTTCGGCAGGGGTGGCGTGAGCCATACTGATGGATGTGAAGGTAGCGAGTAGTAAGGGGATAGTTTTGTAGCGTGGCTTCATATGCGGTTAGTAGCTATACGGATGTAGTTTGGCGTTTCTTTAGAGTTCTATTGAGAGTCTTTTCTACGGATGGTTTTTTGCTATAGAGAAATATCATAGATGGATCGCCAGGTGTTAGTATTTATGGTTTATTTTTCGCTTTTCCTTCATGGTGAACTAGGCAAGGTTTTTGGCCAAGTCACATTGACTTTTTCATTCATGAATTCACTCGATTCCTCTCAAGCCTTTGTCTCTCGTATTGCTCAAGAATACTCTCTTAATACCCAGCAGGTAGCCGCTACGGCTAAGATGTTTGCCGAGGGAGCGACCGTTCCCTTTATTGCTCGCTACCGTAAGGAGGCGACTGGAGGAATGGATGAGGTGCAGATCTTGCAGGTGCGTGATCGTCTGGTGCAGCTTGGTGATCTAGAGAAGCGTCGTGATGCAATTATTAAAAGCTTAGAGGAAAGGAAGCTACTGACAGCTGAACTCAAGAAAAAGGTGGCTGATGCCGAGACGATGACTCGTCTAGAGGATGTTTTTGCCCCTTATAGACCTAAGCGCCGAACACGTGCAACGATCGCTAAAGATCGCGGCTTAGAGCCGCTTGCTGACTTCATCTGGGAAAACAGAGAGAGTGAGTCTGCTGATGTAGCTACTGAAGCAGAGAAATTCATCGTAGAGCCGAAATCAGATTCTGAGAAGGATGAGAAAGCAATAGACCAAAATGCAGAGGCTGTGCCGACGGCTGAAGATGCTCTCTCGGGTGCTCGTGACATCATGGCTGAGAGATTTAGTGATGATGCTGACTGTCGTGCAGAGCTACGTGAGTTCTTCCTAAAGGAGAGTGAGGTCTCTTCGAAGGTGATGTATGGTAAGGAAACTGAGCCAGAGGCGCAGAAGTTTAAAGACTACTTCGAGTGGAGTGAGCCTTTTGCTAGTGTGCCATCGCACCGTATGCTTGCGATGCGTCGCGGCGAGAAGGAGGGCTTTATCTTCATGCGTATCAAGGTGGACGAAGAGCGTGCTCTTGCCATTATGAGCGGTCGATTCGGTGTTACTAATACTGGTTCCTGTGCTCAGCAGCTTGATCTCGCTATTGCCGATAGCTATAAGAGACTCCTCGGTCTTTCACTCGAAACTGAGTGTCGCATGATGGCCAAGAAGGAAGCCGATATCGAGGCTGTAAGAGTCTTTGCTGATAATCTTCGTGAGTTATTGCTGGCTTCCCCACTTGGGCAGAAGCGCATGATTGCCATCGACCCAGCATTTCGCACGGGCTGTAAGACAGTGGTGCTAGACGCCCAAGGCTCATTACTCTTCGATACCGTCCTGCACTTCACCACTAGCCAGTCACAGGCACTCGAAGCAACGGCCGTGCTGAAGAAGATGGTTGAGAAATTTGACATTGAAGCCATCGCCATCGGAAATGGCACGGCGTCGCGTGAGACGGAGGCCGCAGTGCGCGCAGCTGAGCTGCCGAAGTCAGTATCGATTCTCATCGTCAATGAGTCAGGGGCTTCGATCTACTCAGCGAGTGAAGTTGCTCGTGAAGAGTTCCCTGATAAAGATATCACCGTGCGTGGAGCTGTGTCTATTGGCCGTCGCCTGATGGATCCTCTCGCAGAGCTCGTTAAGCTGGACCCTAAGAGTATTGGCGTAGGGCAGTATCAGCATGATGTTGATCAGTCGCTTTTAAAAAATGGACTCGATGACACTGTCATTAGCTGTGTAAATGGTGTTGGCGTGGAGGTGAATACGGCCTCTCGCCAGCTTCTTGGGTATGTCGCAGGGCTTAACTCTGCCATTGCATCTAATATCATCGCTTACCGCACTGAGAATGGGCCGTTTAAAACACGTGCCGAGCTCAAGAATGTAACTCGCCTCGGTGAGGTCGCCTATGAGCAGGCTGCTGGATTCCTTCGCATTCGTGGTGGTGAGCACCCACTAGATAGCTCATCAGTGCACCCTGAGCGATACGCGCTCGTCGAGCAGATGGCTTCAGACCTAGGGACAGATGTTCCGAGTCTCATTAGTGATGGCGCGCTGCGTAAGAAAGTCGACCTCAAGGCTTACACCAGTGATGAGGTCGGTCTACCTACGCTCAAAGACATCATGGCAGAGCTCGATAAGCCTGGCCGTGATCCACGTGCTCAGTATGAGATCTTCACCTTCGCCGAAGGGGTTAATAAACCTTCCGATCTCACTACAGGTATGAAGCTGCCGGGTATTGTCACTAATGTGACGAACTTTGGCGCATTCGTCGATGTCGGTGTGCACCAAGATGGGCTTGTCCATATTTCCCAGCTAGCAGACCAATACGTGTCTGATCCTGCTGACTTCGTCAAAGTCGGGCAAAAAGTCCAAGTCACCGTAACAGAAGTCGACTTGAACCGTAAGCGTATCGCGCTATCGATGAAGAAGGATGCCGACACGAGCGGACAAGGGCAGAAGTCTAAGGGCGGTGGCTCGAACCGTAATCAAAACACGCGGCGAAATAACGACGCTAACAAGTCACGTGGTGGGCAAGATGGTGGTAGAGGCCAGAGAGGCTCTCAGCGTCAGAACGAATCCCTAGGTGGTAATTGGTTCGACCAAGCACTTAAGAAGAGCCGCTAAGGAATATACCAAGCAGGATCCAAGTAAGTATTTAAAGAAGAGGGTGGGAGAGCAAGCACTCCTACTTCATGACGTGGCTTGTGGGTAATGTGCCACCGCAGTAGATGCAATTTGGCCTCATGGTGCTAGCCTTCTGTCCACAGTGCGGGCAGCTGATAATCTCGGCGCCGATCTTACCGTCCACAACGCCATCTCTCGCGTCGATTTCAAGGATCTTTGCCTTGAGATGATCGTCGGTGAATCCTAGGTGATCGCGGAGAAGTTCCCACATGGCTTGGCAGGCTAAGGTTAGCTCCTCGACTTCCTGTTTATTATTATCCTTACGCGCACTTAGGCTGTCGACTTTATGTTCTGTCGTTTCGGCCGATCTGCTTATCTTGTTAATCTGTAGCTGCTGAATGAGGTCCCATCCGATGTTCATGATGTGTTGTGGTGTATGTATTTTGTTGATGTAGTTTTAGCCTTGTATGGGCGAGTGTAGACTTAGTGTAGCTCATACGGCTCCCTCATGGGGAGAGACTGCGAGCCCTTAGATTAGAAGTGAAGAAGGGCGTAATCAAGGCACAAAATAATGATAGATGTGCTTGAGCTGAAAGATCTGGAGCGTGGTCGGCGTATGTGTTAGATGTGTTTGAGATGTTACTAGGTGATAAAATAAAAAAGATATTTAAGTATAAGCTGACATCGAGTCAGCTACCCTTCAGTAAGTCATTACGGGGTAGGGTAGACCTTGTAGAAAAGCTAAGGTCTATTTCTTTTGAGGGAACGATGCCGCTGGTGATGTCTATTGGCACTATTGGGTTCTTACCCACAGCTACATTGGCGGGGTCTGATGACCTCAAGGGGAGTCGTCCCAATATTATTGTGGTGATTACAGATGATCAGGGTATGGGCGACTTGTCTTGCACAGGGAATCCGATTTTAAAAACTCCTCGTATTGATAGCTTTCATGATCAGTCGACGCGGTTGATCGACTTTCAGGTGAGTCCAACGTGTGCGCCGACCCGTGCGGCCATGATGAGTGGGAGAGCTCCTTTCCGTGTAGGGGTGACACATACGATTTTACAACGTGAGCGGATGGCTCTGAATGTGTTTACTCTACCTCAGGCATTACAGTCGGCGGGGTATAAGACAGCTCTATTTGGTAAGTGGCACCTTGGTGATGATGAGGAGTATCTACCTCACAATCGAGGTTTTGACGAGGTGCTGATGCATGGTGCAGGGGGGATCGGACAGAAGGGCTTAGGGGATTTCCCGACTAATAATCAGAACACTTACTTTGATAGCGTGCTACTTCATAATAATAAGATTGTGAAGAGTAAGGGGTTTTGCACGGATGTGTTTTTTGATGCTTCATTAGCGTGGATTAAAAAGCAGCACGAGAGTAAGAATCCTTACTTTGCCTATATTTCTACGAATGCTCCTCATGGTCCGTATTATGCCCCTGATAAGTATAAGAAGAGGTTTCTTGATGCTGGGTATGATAAGAAGACAGCAGCGCGTTATGGTATGATTGAGAATATTGATGATAACTTCGGCGTGCTGATGGATAAGCTGAAGTCGTGGGGAGCTTTAGAGAACACGTTAGTTATTTTCATGACAGATAACGGCATGTCTATGCCGAGTTTCAAGGTGAAGGGTAAGGGCGAGAAGCAGAGACCTTTTAATGCTGGATTGAAAAGTGCCAAGAACAGCCCTGATGAGGGTGGGACACGTGTTCCTTCATTCTGGTATTGGGATGGTGTATTAGATGAAGGTCGCGATGTGATCGAGCTAACAGCTCATCTGGATATGTATCCAACCTTAAGCGAGATAGCGGGTGTGCAGCTACCTGCTGATATGCAGCCTCTTGAGGGACGCTCGTTACTACCTTTACTCGGAAACGATGAGTCTGAGTGGGCTGACCGTGAGCTCTTTATCCACTGTGGTCGCTGGGGTGCTGATAAGCGTGAGGCGATGAAGTATAAGAAGTGTGCGGTGCGCACCTCGCGCTGGCGCCTAGTCGATCATAAGAAACTCTATGATATTTCTAATGATAGAGGCCAGACTAAGGATGTGGCGGCAGAGTATCCAGAAGTGGTAGAGGCTTTGAGCCGCTCATTTGATCAGTGGTGGGAGGAGACTGTTCCTCTTATGGTGAATGAGGGACTTCCTCACCTGAAGGGCGAAGAGATGAATTTACCGATTCGCTACCACAAGCAGCTAGCTGAAGAGGGTATTCCCGCTTACGTGCCTGATGCTTATTAGAGCGTTCTATGGGAGCTTATAAAAGCTCTTAGCGGTCTTTGTTGTGTGTGCGGCGAGGCACTCAGTAGTTTCGCCGCGGGCAGCTGCAATATGCTCGGCGATGTTCTGAGTGTATGCAGGTTCATTTCTCTTACCTCGATGCGGCACGGGTGCGAGATAGGGTGCGTCTGTCTCTAGCATGAATGAGCCTGCTGGGCAGTGGGTCGCTGTTTCGAGCGGGGTGGTCGCATTTTTAAAGGTGGTAATGCCTGTAAATGAGATGATGCCTCCGAGCTCGAAGATTGGCTGGGCTGCTTCTAGACTGAAAGGGAAGCAGTGAAATACGGCCTGCACTTGGTCTGCGTAGCGGCGGTAGATACTCAGTGCTTCTTGGAGTGAGGCGTCTCCAGTCTGATCACGGGTGTGAATGACGATGTTCTTGTCGAGGCGAGCCGCGAGCTGGAAGTGCTCTTCGAGCAGCTGGCTCTGCCGGCGGTGATAGTCCTCTGTGCTCCATCCTTCTGGTGCTGGGTGGAAGTGGTCGAGGCCTGTTTCACCGATAGCTACGCAGCGTGGATGCTGGGCGTAGGTGGTGAGGGCGTCTAGGTAGTCCTCTGGTGCTTCGTGCGCGTCACATGGATGGATGCCGATGCCGGCGTATATCTCTGCGTGTTGCTCTGCGAGCTGAAGATTACGAGGGCAGTCGTCGAGGGAGGTGGCGAGGGTGATGATCTGAGTGACATCCTGCTGCCTAGCTCTACCGACGAGCTCAGCAATATCTGCTTCTGGGAACTTAGATGAGGCTAGATGGCAGTGGGAGTCGATGATCATAGGTGAGGGGGTATAGAGTGCTAAATGGCCAGCTCTCGTGCGGAAATCAGGGGGTGATGATAGGCAGGAGCTTCTCGATGCTGTCGATCAGGTGG
>JALZUH010000230.1 GCA_023301645.1 Akkermansiaceae bacterium | reverse complement strand
TTAACGATCACGATAGGTGCGATTGTAACGCTGGGTCTACTCATGATCTATACTGCCAAGCTAGACTGGAGCGATGTCTTTAAAGGTAAAAAAGAAGCGAAGAATAGCCCTCCAACATCAGTGCTAAGACAAGCACCAACAGAGCCCCCTTCTTTTAGCCCTCCAGAAATAAAAAGCTAACGGAATCCCCTTATGGAGACCTGTCATCATGAATAAAGATGATAGGTCTCGATGTTTTTAGGAGTATGTATGGGTGGTGGTTATTTTGGTGACCATTCTTTCAGTCCGATAAAGCTCATGATCAAAGTATTTAAGAACA
The DNA here is from genome assembly GCA_023301645.1 of Akkermansiaceae bacterium. Taxonomy (GTDB): domain Bacteria; phylum Verrucomicrobiota; class Verrucomicrobiia; order Verrucomicrobiales; family Akkermansiaceae; genus Oceaniferula. The sequence goes on along the minus strand of JALZUH010000230.1, from coordinate 3,464 downwards.
GTGCAATCGCTCTCATCATGGGCGTTCTGGCCATAGGAGGCGTAGCACTGGCTAAAGAAAAGAAGATGAAGATCGATGATCTAGGTCGCGCGTGGCTTGATCGCTTGGAGTATGTGGGCATTGCCGTTACCGAGCCGGGGTATCATGTATGGGGCTCTTCTCCTGTTGTCGGCGATGATGGTCGTGTTCACCTTTTTGTTGCACGCTGGCCAGTATCGGCAAAGTTTCTCCCGGGGTGGCATACGAGTAGTGAAATAGCGCGCTACGTCAGTGATAGCCCCGAAGGGCCATTTCGTTTTCAAGAAGTAGTCCTTAAGGGAAAAGAGCCAGACGATTCGAGTGATTCCCAAGTAGATAGCTGGGATCAGTGCGCTCCTCATAATCCGACGATTCATCAAGTCGGGGATCGCTATGTCCTCATGTATATTGCCAATACAGGGGATGATTTCCCTGCGAGTCAGAATATTGGCATGCTGATATCGAAGAGTCTTGAGGGGCCTTGGGTGAAGGCGGGTAAGGACGGGATGGTATTAACTCCACCCGATGACCCTTCAGTCTGGAGTCACAAGAGTGAGGTGGGGGTGAATAATCCTGCGCTTTTACAGCATCCAGATGGGCGATTTTTACTGTATTATAAGGCGAAGCGCAAAGGTGATGGCTCCTGCTCGTATGTATTTCGAATCAAAGAAGCCAAAGAACCTTCCAATCCTGACTCAGAGACTAATCAATAAAAATTCCATGAAACTAAACTTAATCATCAACAAGTTACCCTTAGCCGCTCTTGGTGCGGTTTTTACAGGCATACTGTCCTCTATGAGCGTGGCTGAGGCTGCGGACACTCCTAACGATAAGCCTAATATCATCTACATCATGTTAGATGAGTGGGGGTATTTCGAATGGTCTGAGATGGGGCACCCTATCTTAGAAACGCCAAATATTGATAAGCTGGCATCTGGAGGGGTGCGCTTCACACAGTTTCTAGCAGGGGCTAATGTCTGTGGGCCTACACGTAGCACGCTGATGACAGGTCAGCATCTTGGCCACACGACGATACGCTCTAATGGTGGCGGTAGCCCTCTTATGGCTGAAGATATTACCATAGGGGAGGTCTTGAAAGGGGCAGGTTATGCGACCGGTGGATTTGGTAAATGGGGACTTGGTGATGCGGGGACGACAGGGGTGCCTGAGAAGCACGGCTTCGATGTATTCTACGGTTACTACCATCAGACCCATGCCCATAGTTATTATCCAGAGTATTTGGTGCGTAATAGTGAGAGAATCCCACTAGAGGGCAATACGGGGGATCCACTTAAGGGGGAAACCTTTTCACACAGCTTGATCCATGAGGAGGGGCTAAAGTTCATCCGAGAGAATAAGGATCAGCCTTTCTTCGCCTACCTACCGTGGACTCCGCCGCATGGCTACTGGGCGATGCCTGAAGATGAGCCTGCATGGCAAAAGTATAAGGATAAGAACTGGGGTGGTAAGAATCAAAAAGGAAAGCAGAACGCTGAGATGTATGCCGCAATGGTTGAAATGATAGATCGCCAACTTGGTGAAATCACTAGCTTACTCAAGGAGCTAGCCATTGATGATAATACGATTATTTTCCTTTGTGGCGATAATGGCGGGCAGCCTTACTTTAAAAACGATAAGCACCCACATGGAGTTCTTGCACCCAATCTTAACCCACGAACAGGTGAGAGATTCCGTGGTGGAAAAGGAGGCTTCTACGAAGGTGGGCTAAGGATTCCCTTCATCGTGAATTGGCCTGGTAAGGTCAAGGCAGGCGGAGTTTCAGAACATTTAGGCTACTTTCCTGATGTGATGGCAACGCTTGCAGAGATTGCAGGTGTAGTGCCGCCTGAGCGTTGTGACGGGGTTTCTATCGTGCCTACCCTACTTGGGGAAGAGCACGCTGGGCGTAAGCAGGGTCAGCACGAGTATCTCTATTGGGAGTCTCCCAAAAGTCGTGCAGTGCGGATCAATAACTGGAAGGCCATAAAGCCGAATGGAGGTAAGAAATATGAGCTGTATGATCTAGCCAGTGACATCGAAGAGCTCAATAATGTAGCGGGTAAACACCCAGAAGTGATCGCAAAAGTTCGCAAGTATGCTAAGGAGGCTCACTTGCCTGCAGGTAAGGGGAAAGTTCTCGACCCGTCATTAGGATTTAAAAAACCAAAAAAACATTAGGGTCTTACGTTTTTACCCCATGGCTACATCCTCGCCTCCATCGAAAATGAGTAGTAAGGCTTTGGGTAGTGGGGGGAAGACTTACCGATAATGACGTGGTCGACCATGCGTAGGTCCATGAGCTTGGCGGCTTCTGAAATCCTACGGGTGAGAGCGATATCGGCCTGACTGGGCACGGGCTCACCAGAGGGGTGATTATGCACGAGGACAAAGGCGGTCGCTTGATTAATAATGACGTGGTGGAGCACGTCTCTGGGGGCGCAGAGGGCGGTGTCGGCATTGCCCTTACTGACGTCGATGGTGCGGATAGCACGTAGCTTCGTATCAAGGAGGATAATGACGACGTGCTCTGAACGCTCATGGGCTAGGCGCGGTGCCATGGCGTCGTAGATACTCTGGGCGCTGGTCATGGGCTGGCGCACCATTTGCTGCTCAGCACATCTAATTCCTAGCTCAAAGGCGGCGAGGAGCTGAGCGGCCTTCGCTGGGCCAAGACCGTGTTCTTGTGCGAGTTCCTTTACACTGAGCCCTCCGAGCTCACTTAGATTACCGTATTTATCGAGTAGTTTACGCCCGATTTCAATGGCGCTGCAGCCTTGCACCCCGACACGTAAAAAAATAGCTAGCAGCTCAGCATCACTGAGGGCTCCGGCACCTAATCGAGCCAATCGCTCGCGGGGGCGTTCGTCTTGGGGGAGATCAGGAATTTTGGCCATGTCGGGTGGGGTAGAGACTAGTCAGGAATGTATACCATGGCGGATGCTAGGGCGGCAATGCCTTCTTTTCTTCCGACAAAGCCCATGGTTTCATTAGTAGTGGCTTTGATGCCGATTTGCCCACTGGTGATACCTAAAGCTTCGGCGATATTGCCTTTCATCGCCTCTGCGTGAGGGAGCACACGGGGGGCTTCCGCGATCATTTGTGAGTCAACATTCTGGATGACGGCTTTTCTCTCGGTGAGGAGGTCGCGGCATTTTTCGAGAATCTTCAAAGAGGAAATCCCCTCGATGCTTTCATCTGTAGGGGGGAAGTAGTGACCGATATCGGGGAGCCCCATACACCCGAGTAGGGCGTCTGCGATGGCGTGGCAGAGGACATCGGCATCTGAGTGGCCTGCGAGTCCGTGGGTGTGCTCGATTTCTACACCTCCGAGGATGAGTGGGCGCCCTTCGGCGAATTGGTGGACGTCGTAGCCTATTCCTGTGCGATACATAAGTGAGTGATGATGTGGGTAAAAAAGTGTGATCTAAGATCTATCATGATCTAAG
>JALZUH010000229.1 GCA_023301645.1 Akkermansiaceae bacterium | reverse complement strand
TTAGATCTCAAAGACGCGTCTTCTTGATGACTATACGTGAGAGTGTCGCCTTTCTTTGCTTAAACAATGAATTAGTCGATAATTCACCTTCACCCCTGCTACCCGATGGCACCTCGCTGAGGAGCAAGGGTTCTGGAGATATATTTGGCCTCGGGGCAAACCAATTGGAGATAAAGCCTTTGGAGAAAACCCTTCGCGATATCCTCTTCTGAAGAAAATGCCATAGCTAAAAGCTTCTGGGTAAAACTCTACAGATAATCCGCTGGCATAAAATTCTCGTAGAGCCCACATCTTAATCCAAAACACTTTACGAGGCGCAAAACAGGGTTCTCCGACAACTCTAACCTCTAGCTTGATTGAATTGTCTTAATGACATTAGCTCATTGGTGCAGGTTCATTAACCCAAACCCCAACCTTGCTACAACTCAGCCAGAACTCGGCTTGCTTTTTCCACGACGACTTCATTGCGGGAGTGGCGCATGCCTTCAAAAAAGACGCGGTCGTCGCTGATCCTCTGGTGCAGGCGCTGGCGCCATGGCTCGGCGTCTGGCTCGGGTGGTTGTGCTAGCTTGATGAAGACGTCGAGGAGTTCTTCTTGGACGCTGTCACGTGAGATGTCGAAGATTTCCATGAGGAATGGCAGACATGGCTCAGCGGCTGAGTAGATCTGTCCAGAGCAAAGGGCGACCCAGATATCGTGGGTGGCCTTCATGGCACGAGCTTCCTTCCGCGAGGCAAGATTCTCTAGGATCTTAGGGATGAGTTTCTTCGATGCTGGCGAGCTCTCATAGGTATTCCATGATGTCTCTCGTAGTCTCATCCATAGTGAATCTGCCATGCCTAGGGAATGGGCGATGGCGGGCGCGGTGGCAAGAATTTTTCTTGGCGAAATGCTTACTCCTGAGCCTGCTTGCCTAACGATGGCATCTTGCGGCTATTCTGTCGGCGCGTCTTACTGCGCATCTTCGGGAAGCATCTTTTGGCCGCGTAGCCATGATAAGAACTGGCTAACCCACTGTGAGTTTTCCATTCCCTTACGCCCTAGGCCGAAGCCGTGCCCTCCTTTTTCATAGATTTTCAGCTCGGCGCTGATGCCTTGCTTTTGCAGGGCCTGGTGCATGAGTAGGCTGTTTTCGTATTTTACACCTTTGTCGTCCTTGGCATGGAAGAGGAAGGTGGGTGAGCTATCAGCTCTGATGTTCAGCTCACATGACACGCTTTTCAGAGTGCTTGTCTTATCTGGTTGTCGGTTAGGGAAGAGCTTTTGGACGCAGTTATGTGCTGATTGCGGGTCGGTGGTGATGACGGGATAGCCTAGGCAGGCGAAATCAGGTCGACTGCTGGCCTGTGCAATGTCGTCTTTGCCGAAGGCATACTGGCTGTGAAGGGTGCTTGCTGAGGCGGCGAGGTGGCCTCCTGCTGAGAAGCCCATAATACCGATACGATCTTGTTGAATACCGTATTCATCGTGGTGATAGCGCACCCACTGAATACCTCTGAGAGCATCTGAGAGCGGCACGGGGTGCTTGAAGTCGACTCCTTGGGTGGTGGGGAGGCGGTATTTCAGGACAAAGGCCGTAATGCCAAACTCACTGAGCTTACGGGCAACTCTGTAGCCTTCTTTATTCACGGCTAAGTAGGAATAACCCCCTCCTGGGCAGATGACGACGGCGGTGCCATTGGGTTTCTTCGGACGGAAGATGGTGAGGCTGGGCTGGTGAATATTCGAGAGCTTGTCCTTCGCCTTTTCAGTCTTCTCTTTGGGCGCTGTTTGGTCGTAGGCAGACCAGATGTAGAAGGCTTCGAGCTTAGCGATGGGCTTACTCTTACTGTCTGCACAGCAGGGTGAATGCGCTAGCAGGCTGAGCACGATCGTAAAGATCGGCAGGATTAAACATGCTTCATTAAGCATGTTTACATAGTGAGATTGATGATGATTCATGATCATAAAAAAGCTCTAATAGCGGTGAGTCTATTAGAGCGATTGATTATTTTCCTATGGGAAGGCGATCTAGCCCACGTCCATGATGAGAGCTTTCTCCCACCATGACTTAAAGCTGTCGACAAAAACGTCGTGCTCTGGGTGGACTTGGTAGAGGTCGTGCTTCTCGATGGATTCGAAGTGCATGGATAGGCCGTAGTCGAATGTCTTGTCAGTGACAGGGCGGGCAGCGGTGGCGGAAGATTTCCCCCATGTGCCTCCTGATATTTCACTGATCTTGTAAAGCTCGTCGAGGGCTTTTTCAAAAACGGCGATATCAGCGGCATTCTTGTGCTCTTCTTTCAGCCAGAAATATGCGTGGTGTTCCATGATGAGTTCGTTGGTTAAGCTCGCAGGTGGGGCTTTAGTGCCTGAAGTGGCGGTTCCCTGTGAAGATCATGGCGATACCAGCAGCGTCTGCGGCGGCGATGACCTCTTCGTCACGGATTGACCCTCCTGGCTGGATACATGCTGTGGCACCAGCAGCAATCGCTGCGTCGAGGCCGTCAGCAAATGGTAGCATGGCGTCGGATGCCATGACACTGCCTTTGAGGGAGAGGTTTGCTTCGTTTGCCTTCCAGACTGCGATGCGTGATGAGTCGACTCGGCTCATTTGCCCAGCTCCGATGCCGAGTGTTCTGTCTGCTCCTGAGTAGACGATGGCATTTGATTTGACGTGCTTGACGACTTTCCAGCCGAAGCGCATGGCGCGCATTTCGTCTTCTGATGGCGGGCGCTTGGTGACGACCTTAGATTCTAGATTATCGAGTCCGAGGGTGGTGTGGTCACGTCCCATGATCATGAGTCCTCCCGGTGCTGAGCGGATAACTGGATCCTTACGAACGCCTTCCCATGCATCGACATTGAGCTTGATGAGGCGGAGGTTTTTCTTCTTCTGTAGGATAGCGCGGGCTTCTGGCTCGAACCCTGGTGCGATGATCACGTCTGTGAAGATCGTAGAGATAATACGAGCTAGGCCTTCAGTAAGTGGGCGGTTAACGACGATGACGCCACCGAAGGGTGCCTGTGTGTCGGTTTCGAAGGCGCGCTGCCATGCTTCGCGTAGGTCGTCGTCATGCTGGCCAACTCCACATGGGTTAGTGTGCTTGAGGATGCCGACGGTTGGGCGCTTGAAGTCAGTGATGAGGTCAGAAGCAGCTTCGATATCGAGGATATTGGTGTAGCTGAGTTCTTTGCCTTGGAGCTGTGAGAAGATGTCGCCGAAGTTACCGTAGAGGGTAGTGGCTTGGTGAGGGTTATCACCGTAGCGGAGCTCTCTCTCTAGTGGGAGACTAGCGGTGTATTGCGCGCGAGTTCCTTCGCCAGCCTGTGAGAGGTAGTTAGTAATAGCTGTGTCGTAGGTGGATGTGCGGAGGAAGACTTTTACCGACAGCTCTTCACGAAGCTTGAATGAAGTGTCACCTTCGTTTTCCTTCATTTCAGATAGGACGCGTGAGTAGTCGGCAGGGTCGGTGACCACGGTCACACTCTTGTAGTTTTTGGCAGCTGAGCGAAGCATTGACGGGCCACCGATGTCGATATTTTCAATGGCTTCTTCGAGCTTTACGCCTTCTTTAGCTACGGTTTCTTCAAATGGGTAGAGATTAACAACAACGAGATCAATAGGTGGGATGTTGTTATCGGCGGCTTGCTTCAGGTGAAGCTCGTCATCGCGCTTGTAGAGGAGTCCACCGTGAACGACTGGATGCAGAGTCTTTACTCTTCCTTCAAAAAGCTCAGGAGCTCCGGTGTGCTCAGATACGTCGATGACGGGTAGTCCAGCTTCGCGGAGCGCCTTGGAGGTGCCACCAGTGGAGAGAAGTTCTACACCTTGGTCATGAAGGCCTTGTGCAAATTCGGTCAAGCCAGATTTATCAGAAACAGATAGGAGTGCGCGTTGAATAGCCATAATATAGTTGCCGTTATTGAGAGTCGAACGGTGCTGATGATCTATCCTGCCGTCCGTTCGTGGGCAAGCGCAATATGGCGGTTCTTCGCATCATCACACGAGCGCGTGCTCGTTCTTCACCCTCACTACGCTGCTAGGTCTTTGTTTTCTGGAGAGCTAGGAGGGCGAGCAAAACAAGACTACCGCCTAGCCAGATGCCTGCGCCCGGGGCCTCGCCTGAGACGAGTAGTGAAGATTCGATAACAGCACATACAGGCACGAGAAAGCGATAGCCCGCGAGTAGGGTGACAGGGAAAACCCCAGTGAGGTAGTTCCACAGGCCGAAGCCTACGGCTGATACGCCGGCAAGGTAGAGAGTGATGAATATAATCTTCTGCGAGAAGAGCATCAGAATATCTGGCCACGCTAATACGCCACTGAGTATGAGCATGACTCCTCCGATGAGGAGTCCGAAGCCTGTGGCGGCCTTAGCTCCCATAGTGGGCAGGACTTTCTGTAATGCGATAACGCCTAGTGAGCCACTCAGAGTAGTGAGACAGAAGAGGACGGCTCCGAGCACTGGCTTACCACTTCCTACGCCAGGCTTATACACAGCGATGACGACACCTGTGACAGCTAGCCCTATGAGTGCCCACTGCTTACCCGTCGGCCATGGGGTTTTCAGCATGATAGGGGCTAAGACCAGCCACCAGATACTACCCGTGCCTGAGAGTAGTCCACCGAGCACAGCACTAGATACAGCGAGTGCCGTATAGAAGAGCAGGTATTGTAAGTAGGTCTGGCCGACGGCAAAGGCTAGTAACTGCCTGCGTGAGGTCTGCCTTAGCTCGGCGAGAGGACTTCTGGCAAAAAGCAGGAGCAGCGCCCCACCAATGCTAAATCGAACTCCTGCTAGCAGCAAGCGATTAGAGCTACTCTGGGCAACACCTAGCAGCTCCCATTCAGCGTAGATTGCCTTGATAGCTGGGAACGCACTGCCCCACAGTAGCGATATAAAAAGAACTACGAAGGGAAGCGTGCGGCGGCTGATCTTCACAAAGTTATTTGTGCCTTAGGCTAGCTTGGTCTGAGCTGCTGCTTTGAGCTCCTGTGTCTTCTCACGCTGAGGGGCGGCTCCACGTGCTTGGTCTGGCTTACCTCCACCTTTACCACCAGCAATGGGGCCTAGTTCTTGGATGAGCTTTCCTGCCATGAGTCCAGAGGATTGAGCTTCGGCTCCGCAGAAGGCTCCGAGGTGAAGCTTCTGGCCATCGTCGACAATGAGGAATGCGGCTTGGCTGAATTGCTTTTTCTTGAGGCCGTTGAGGAGCTCTTGCAGAAGGTTAGCCGGCCCTTCGAATACTTCGGCGATGTTCTTACCCGTGGCTAGTATCTCTACTAGTGCATCATCTGCCATCGCTGCTGCGGCTCCAGCTTGAGCTTTTTTGAGCTGTTTCTCAGCAGTAATGCCAGCTTCACGTAGCTCTGCGATGTACTCGTGATAGCTGTTCCATGTCCCGTTAATCTGCTCGAAGTCACCAGCCTCTGTGAGCAAGCTCTCCATGATGTGAGGGAAGTCATTGTGCTTAACAGCTTCTTTTCCAAGACTAAGAAGCCCTTCATTGGCCTTAGCTAGTTTGGCATTGAGTGCCTTTGCCTCGTCGTCGCCTTTTTCGACCTCTTCACCCATCCACTGCCATGCAGCACTGCCGCAGACGGCTTCGATACGTCTGATGCCTGATGCGATAGCGCTCTCTGATTTGATTTTGAAAATACCAATGTCTTTGGTGTTTCTAACATGAGAACCACCGCAGAGCTCCATCGAGTATCCGTCGAGTGCTCCTGCTACACCTCCTACCTGAACGATACGGACGATGTCGCCATACTTATCACCAAAGAACTGCTGAATGTCTTCTCGACCCTGCACCGAGGCGTGCTCGACTTCTGTCCAGCTGACGGTATCACCAGCACTAATCCAGGCGTTAATCTGCGTTTCAATGGCGGTGATCTGCTCAGGGCTAAGGGCTCCTGAGTTAAAGTCAAAACGCAGTCTGTTCCTGCTGACCATCGAGCCTTGCTGAGACGCATCAGAAGATACGATCTGATGGAGGGCAAGGTGCAGTAGGTGAGTGGCGGTGTGGTGAGCTTCGATACTGCGACGACGTGACTCCTCGATGCTGAGCGTCACGGTGTCACCCACAGAAATCTGAGCACTTGGGTCAATGGCGTGTGCACGAGCGTCACCTAGCTGCTGAACCATGGCGATTTCGTAGCTATCACTACCATTCTTGAGCACGCCCTTATCTCCGAGCTGGCCACCCATTTCTACATAGAGGGGGGTCTTGTCGGTGATGACGAGTAGCTGCTCGTCCTGTGCGTGGATTTCTAGCACCTTGGCGTCGATCTCGTCGGATTCGAAGCCAACGAATTCGGTCACGGCCTCGGTGGCAATGTCAGCAGCACGGATAAGCTCGCGGGTGTGCGCGGCACGTCCTTTTTCACGCTGCTGCTCCATGAGCTCTTCGCATTTCTTCATATCAACGGTCAGACCGCGCTCTTCACAAAGCAGCTCGGTAAGATCCATTGGGAAACCAAAGGTGTCATAGAGCTGGAAGGCGAATTCGCCACTGAGTTCCGCTAAACCACCTGCGACTTTCTGCTCAAACATGGCAAGTCCGCGGTCTAAGGTTTCATTAAAACTTGCCTCTTCACGCTGAAGGTTTTCCTTGATGGCTTCTTGGCGCGCAACGAGCTCTGGGAACACACCGCCCATCTGACCAACTAAGGTATCGACCAGCTCAGCCATGAATGGGCTATCACCAGTGAAGCCAAGTGTTCTACCGTAGCGAACGGCGCGACGAAGGATGCGGCGCAGCACGTAGTTTCTACCATTATTACCAAGGAGGATGCCATCAGCTAGGGAAAATGAAAGGGTGCGGATATGGTCTGCAATGACACGGAAGGCGATCGCCTCTTTCATCTCAGCTGAGATAGCTGACTTATCAGCGTCTACAGACTCGGGGTAAATATCCACATAGCTCTTACCACTGAGGGACTCTAGCTTCCGGAAAATCGGCTGAAATACGTCTGTGGCGTAGTTTGTAGGCTTCTTCGAGAAGTCCTTGAAGCGATCAGTGCCCTGCATGATCGAGGCAACGCGCTCAAAGCCCATACCTGTATCTACGTGCTTGGCAGGAAGGTCGCGGAATGATCCGTCTGCTTCGGCATTATACTGAATGAAGACGAGATTCCAAATCTCAATACAAAGGTCTGAGTCCATATTGACGAGCTCTCCATCCGTATCTCCTGCTGGTGTGAGATCGACGTGAAGCTCAGAACATGGTCCACAAGGCCCTGTTTCGCCCATCATCCAGAAGTTATCTTTGACGTTACCGTTGACGATTTGGCGTTTCGGGTCGAGACCCTTGCTTTCAAAAAGCTTCGCCCAGAAGTCATAGGCCTCTTGGTCAAAATGCCCGGGGTCACCTTCTGCTGGCATGTAGACAGTGGCATAGAGTCGGTCTGCTGGAAATCCCCAACGCTCTACCATTAGTTCCCACGCCCACTCGATAGCCTCTTGCTTGAAGTAATCGCCGAATGACCAGTTCCCCAGCATTTCAAACATCGTATGGTGGTAGGTATCGTATCCGACATCATCGAGGTCATTATGCTTCCCTCCTGCGCGGATGCACTTCTGCGTATCGGCCGCTCTCGGCGGAGAATACGGTGGCTTCTCAGTGCCTAAGAAATAAGGAACAAACTGATTCATACCCGCATTGGTAAATAGCAAGCCAGGACTCTGTGGCATCAGCGAGGCTGAAGGCACGATGGTGTGTTGCTTTTCTTGGAAAAAATCAAAGAAGCTTTGGCGGATTTCAGCTGCAGTCATAGGAAGTAGTTATTTAGAAAAAAATCAGTATTGCAAGGCATACACACACCCAACAATAAGCACAAAAAACCATGTGCACCGTGCTGGTAAAGGAAACAGCCCTCTGAGTAAAGCCCAGAGACAGCCTCAGATTCCGCTGAGTAATCAGCACCTACTTCATCAAGCTCAGTATACCCTGCACTAAGTCGAGCCAAAGCTGGCATTCTCGCCTGTAGCTAAAGAGTAGCGCGCGCTCCTCGACTTGGGATTTCAGCCTTTCATAAAACACCTCATCACTGGCCACTCTGTGCAATATCTCAGCAAGCGCCTGCTGATCCCCTGAGGGGAAATACCCAAGGTAATCAGCCCCCAGCATACCTTGATTACCACCAATATCACTAGCAATCACAGGCAACCCCATTGTAATGGCCTCACAAATCGCATTAGCCCCACCCTCCCCTAGTGAAACATTGAGTAAAACATCTGCCTGACTCATCTCACCAAGCAGCTCTTGGTGACTTATCATACCGTGCCACTGGTAATGAGGAAGCCTCTCACTAGCCGCCCGCACTGCAGACTCTATCTCGCCACTAGCTGAGCCAAAAACATCAACAGAAACTGAAGCGTAATCACCCTTAGCGAGTAAGTAACAGGCATCAACCGCTAGAGTGGGGTTTTTGACAGGACGTAAGTTCCCCGCGATGAGAGCCATGCAGCTATCCCTCGGCACTCGCTTATGCGTAATGTGATCTGGTAGAGTGACACTTGGGTAAATCACATGACACTTCTGCTGCAGTTCGGCAGAGAGCTTATGAAATTCCTGATCATGGAGCATCACCAAGGCGTCAGCACTGGCCATCGTCTGGCGGGTGGGCGAGTTCTCGTCAGCGAGCTCTTCATGATTGATATCTGAGCCTGTGATGATGACGATCACCTTACCGGTAGGGTGTAGAGCCCGGTATTTGGCCACATCCTTAGCACTGCGCCATGCATTAAGAGCGACCATGCAGCGCGCCTGCTCGCCCGAGTAATCCACCACGCTCATGCCCACACTCACTCCAGCCTTTACCAATACATCCCTCAGCCTATCTGCGGTGATGGTATTGCCCTGCGTCGTCTCGCGGGGAAATGGGGAATGGATGAGCACTTCTAGCATATCACCACCCTAGCAACTCCTCAGCCTAGATAGCAATATTTCAAAACAAAAAAAGACCCTCTGCTAAACAGAGGGCCTTTACTTCATTACGCTTAAAAACGTTTACAATAGATAGCGCTTATAGATTAGCACCACCCCAAAGCTTGGTATACTTCTCGCAGTGAATGAGCACTGACTTATACTTACTTAGGTCGAAACCACTTGGTAGAGCGTATGTCTGTGAACCCTTGTGGCTAGAAAGCTGCTTCAGGAAGAAGCTACCAGATGTAGCGGTCTTAGCTGTGACAGAAGAGATCGACTTAGGTGAGAAGTAGATCTTAAGATCAGGTGCCTTCTTGGTCTTCAAGTCAGTGATGACAAGCTTCATGCTGCCGCCTTCTTCAGTGATTTTCCAAGTGCCTGCGATTTTGTTCTCTTTCTTTGTCCAGCTACCAGATTTCAGTGTGCCAGCCTGAGTGAGACCTGTGATAGCAACGAGAGTGATGAGTGATGTGAATGTCTTTTTAATGATGTTGTTCATAATATAATGTATGTTTGATGTTATTCGTATGTGTTTTAGATAAATACGATAGGATCGTATT
>JALZUH010000228.1 GCA_023301645.1 Akkermansiaceae bacterium | reverse complement strand
ATTCAGAAAGACATTGCCGATAAGGTCATCGAGGTCGGCGGTAAACTAAGCCGCTACGAACTACTACGCAGCAAGGTGAAATACTTCAGTGATGGAATGGTCATCGGCTCACAGAGCTTTATAGCAGCTCAAAGGCGTAGCTTACTGGAGAAGGCAGGTGTTTCATCCAGTGAGGTAGAAGCACAGCTGATACGCGGCAGGCGGAAAGAGGAGCTGGGCGGGAGTGTTCTGGTGACTTGGCGTTGGTAGGGGCTAAATCTTAGGGTGTGAGGCTCTTAAGTTGACTCTAAGTATATGATCATGAACAGAAATTTGACCAAATGGTGCGGGTCAATAGATCTACCGAAAAGTCTTACAAAATAAGGGAGGTCAAGAAAAGTGAGCTCGAAGTAAGAGGCTTTTTAAAAGCTCTGATATAAAAGCTAATGAAAATGCTGAAACATTCATCAAAATACGCCCAGCAGGATTCGAACCTGCGACCGCCGGTTTAGAAAACCGGAGCTCTATCCAGCTGAGCTATAGGCGCGTAATGATGATTTGTCCCGAGGGACGGAGGGGGTTTAGGGTGTGGGGGGCTTTCAGTCAAGACGAGAAGAGTCCAATAGGCTAAATTCTTTTACCATCCTAGAGACTAGGATGTGAAAGTCTCTCTCGTAGTATTAAGCGACAGTTTTCACTGACGTGATTTTAGCTGGACTTACCCGTTGGGTAGGTTGTTTTGCTCTTCTTCGATGCGCTCAGCTAGCCATTGCTTCATCATGGACTGGTAGTTGAGGTAGCGTGATTTGGCGAGGCGCTTGATCTTGGCGAGCATGCGCGGGTCGAAGCGGAGCGTGATGGTGGTGGATTCACGCCCATCAGGCTTGTGCACGGAGCTTACGAGGAGTTTGGCGTCGAGCTGGTGCTTGAGCCAGAAGTCAGACTCTGCTGCGTCGTTTTCAAATGCGGGGATGCTCTCCCAAGAGGTGATGGTCTTCATGATGAATGGTTGTCTGTGATCAAGCTATGACTAAAGGTCTTTTCAATAGATGCTGGAGTTGGCTATACGACTGGGGGATTTACGGCGGAGGAGGTTATTGGAATTCTCCGTAGCTTCGCTGGTAAAAGCGCTGCTCTTCTTCGCTCATATCACGTGCTGCAATGATACGATTTTTCTTACCGTCAGTCCAGAAACAGAGAAAGAGAAAGCGGTCTCCTATGGTTCGCCCTAGGATGTAGTAGCGATTTGCACCGTCCTCGCGGTCGGCATCTGGGACAAGCCGTATGGAGAAGGGGTCTTCGAAGATTTCTTCAAGTTCACCCGGGGTGTAGACTTTGAGATCAATGTGGCTGTCTGATAGGTCGAGATCCATAAATGTGGCTAATACTCTAAGCTGGGGAAGTAAACCATACGAAGGGGGGCTTTGCACATGGTTTTTTGTGATTTCACGTGAAATAGAGGGGGGCGCGCGTGTTGGGAGCCAATAGGCGCGAGGTGAATTCACCTTAGATATTGTCGAATTGCATTTTATTTTTAGTCTTTGTGACTGCTTAGTATTGCATGTTTGTCAAAGTATGGATAAGAAATCTGCCAGTTCTGACCCTTATTCAATAGTTTTTTTGATAGATATATCTATTTGCTAGTGGTCGAAAACACATCTTTTCATATGAAAAATTCCAAAAAGGTATTAATCATCGGCGGCGGTTTCGCTGGTCTCTCTTGTGCTCAGAAGCTTGCTGGAAATGATGATTTCCAGGTGACTATCATTGATCGTCAGAACCACCACCTTTTTCAACCCTTGCTCTATCAGGTAGCGACAGCAGCACTTGCGACGACTGATATCGCTCGTTCTCTTCGCCAGATATTAGCTAAGGCTGATAACGTTAAGGTGATCATGGATGATATCACCAATGTCGATCCTAAGACACAAGTGGCTACTTCCGCTGAGGAGAGCTACGAGTATGATTACTTGGTGATGGCTACGGGGATGCGCACCTCATTCTTCGGTAATGACCAGTGGAGTGAGCATGTGATCGGACTGAAATCTCTGGCAGACGCCTACAGCGTGCGTAAGCGTGTCTTGGAAGCTCTCGAGACAGCTGAGCGTATTACTGATGTCGAGGAGCGCAAGCGCTTGATGACAATTACCATCATTGGTGGTGGCCCTACAGGTGTGGAGCTAGCAGGTGCTTATGCTGACTTGATGAACCGCACTCTGCATTCGAATTACAAAAATATCGAAGGCTCTAAGCTGCGCGTAATCATTATCGAAGCCGCACCACGTCTACTGATGCCTTACCCTGAGGATCACTCTGCCTACACGAAGAAGCACTTGGAAGATAGTGGTGTGACGGTGATGACTGATACGATGGTGGTGGATGTTTCTGATAGGCATCTTAAGCTCAAGAGTGGTGAGACAATCGACACTCATACCATTATCTGGGCAGCAGGTATGGAGGCTACGAAGTTACTTAACTGCTTCGAAGGTGCTCCTCGTGACCGTGCAGGTAGACTGACTGTATCTCCTGATCTTTCTATTCCTGATGTGCCTAATGTTTTCGTCGGTGGTGATACGGCTGATGTCGTGGACGGCGCTGGTGTGAAGGTTCCTGGTGTAGCTCCAGCTGCATCACAAATGGGTCGCCACATCGCTGATGTGATTACTTACGATCATAAGGCAGAAGGTGAGGCTGGCTCTGCGACGGGTCGTCCTGAGTTTTTCTACTGGGATAAAGGAATGATGGCCATTATTGGTAAGAATGCGGCGGTTGTTTCTGCTGGTAAGATGCAGCTTCAGGGCTGGACTGCTTGGATGGCTTGGTTGTTTATTCATATTCTCTTCCTTGTCGGATTCAGAAATAAGCTATCGGTGCTCTTAGG
The DNA here is from genome assembly GCA_023301645.1 of Akkermansiaceae bacterium. Lineage (GTDB taxonomy): Bacteria > Verrucomicrobiota > Verrucomicrobiia > Verrucomicrobiales > Akkermansiaceae > Oceaniferula. The sequence goes on along the minus strand of JALZUH010000228.1, from coordinate 13,568 downwards.
TTGGTTCTTTGCCTTTGTCGGCTCGAAGCCAGGTGCTCGTGTGTTTACCTCGAGATTCTAATCTTGCTGAATAAACTACGTGGCACAAAGAGGTATGTATAGAGCGCTTTAGATGAGTAATGATCCACTCCACGGTATCACTCTAGAGCGTATGCTCACAGAGCTGGTCGATGACTACGGCTGGGATGATCTGGCTTTTCGCATCAAGATTAACTGCTTTAGCAATAATCCGAGTATCAAATCGAGTTTGAAGTTCCTGCGCAGGACACCGTGGGCGAGAAATAAAGTAGAAATTCTCTACAAGCAGTTCCTTGGTTTGAAGGATGCTGAGCGCAGGATTTAAGCAGCTTTATTAGCTTTTAGAGCAAGCCTGTAGCGTTGTTTTCCTTAGGCATTCTTTTGTCTAGAATGTGCCATTGAGCTTTCTACCAATCCAGAAAATGGTGAGGAGTAGGATAAGGGCTGAGGCACTCGCCCAGTGAGACCAGAGGGGGATTCTTGTTTCCTCTGGCTGCGGGTTAGGCAGGGATTTGATCTCACTGATGAGACTTGATATCTGGTCACCTGTCACGAGTTTACCTTTGGCTACACGTGTCATTTCTTCGAGAACATCGATTCGGGCGGGCTGTCCTGTTTTCTCAATGGCTGTGCCCTGTGCCATGAGTATGGTTTTGATGCCATTGATCGAGTCTTCATCGATAGCAGCTGAGATATTCCATGCTCCGGGTTGGGTGACTTTAAAGCGGCCTGAGTAGGCGCCCCATGCTCCGTCTGCCTTATCAAGGCTGATGCGACGTGCTTGTCCGTCTGGTGCTGTGATGTCAATGGTGACATCGCCACTCTTGAGCGGTGCTCCGTATGGGTCGAAGGCATTGGCATTAAGTGTGACGCTTTCACCGGGCTTAGGCCTGTCTGGGGTGAAGTAGAGGCGGATGCGCTCACCCGCTGCCATATTTCTCTGGTAGGACATCCACCGTGCTACCTGCCCCCAGAAGCGGTAGTGGTAGAGGTCTTCGACTCCTCGACGCCATCGCCATGCTGAGTCGTGTCCTAGGTAGAGGACTTTACCACTGCCTGCGGTGCGGGTGACAAGCATTGGAATACGGCCAAATTGATTGGAGCGATTGGCATGAACGGCGAGCACGTCGGTGCCTCCTTTTGCTTTTTTGATGGGGGCGTGCCAGTAGAATCCGGGGAGGTTTTTCCAGATGAGCGGGTTATCCTCTTCGGTCTCACCGAGCATGGTGAGTAGCGAGCCTTTACCCTCAGTGGTGAGGTTGAGTCGTGATGGGGTGGCTTCGATGAAGCCTTCTTTTTTCTCATCATCTAGAATCACTGGGATGAGGTCACTGAGGGCGGAGTTGGCGAGGGAGAATTGGTTCCCTTGGGCACCCGGGATGAAGACGATGCCACTGGCTTGATTCTCAACGAGGCCTTTGAGGAGTTCGGCCTGCTGTGTGGTGATACCTTTGGTTGGATCATCTGAAATGCCAATGTCACCGATGAATACGACGTCGTATTTCTGGAGGTCTTCTAGCTGGTTGGGGAATTCTTGGATGTAGCCTGGGCCATCGCCGACGCCTAGCTTGGGGTGGAGTAGCAGGCAGTCAACGGTGACACCGGGGTCTCGGTAGAGGGCATTTCTAATAAAACGGTATTCCCAGCGAGGGGTGGATTCGATGACGAGCACCTTGAGTGCTTCTCTCCGACCAGAGATGGTGAATGCGCGCTTGTTATTGATAGTGACCAGTTCGCCATTGGAGACGGGTATGGATAGCTCTAGGGTGGAGGTTCCTTCATTTTTGAGGCGCCAGAGTATGGATTCGTGGTAGACTTGGCCTGCTGGGATAGTGATGTTTTTGGTGCGCTCTTGGCCTGTCTTGAGGTCGCGTAGGCGGACGACTGTTCGAACGTCACGTTTCAGTGAGGAGGTGATGGTGAAGGGGATTTGCACGTTTTCACCAGTGATGCCGTAGGTCGGTGCAGTGAGGTCAGAGATGTCGAGGTCTGGTAGGGTTTTGTCACTACCTGTGGCGATGGCATAGAGTGGTATCTTTCTGCGGCGCATTTTCTGGGCTGCGGCTACGGGCTCGATACCTGTGTTCCAGTCTCCATCAGATATAAGGACGACGGCTCTGAGGTTTGGCTGTTCTTCGATTACCGTGTCGAGGGCGGTGTAGATGTCAGTCCCTACAAGGCTGCTGGTGAGCGCGTCTGAATCTGCATCAGGAGCTGAGAATGGCTGGGTGAAGACGATGTTTTGTTCGTCTTCTTGGAGGGACTTGAAGTCTTCACTTGCTAGAATTTGCTCGATCCAGCTCTTACGGCTGACGACTTCTTGATTAGCGCTGATGAATGCGGGGAGGATGGCGTCGGTGGTCTCTGTGGAGAGTGAGCCGTCGTAGAGGATGGCTACCTTTGGCTTGGTGTCAGGCTCGGTAATGATCCGCCATTCTGGCTGCCAGAGCATGAGGACAGCCATGAGCGCACAGATAGACCTGAGGGCTTCAAGTAGCCCGGTTCGGACGGGGCGTGTAGCACGCGATAGTGCCGTCACAGAGAGCGCTACGATAGCGATAAGGGCAATGATCCCAATCCAGAAGGTAAGTGGACTCGGCGAAAATGTGAGATGTGAGATGTGAAAGGACAAAATGCTTAATGAGATACTTGGGTGATCAAGGCTTGTGGGTCTTGGGCTGTAAGCAGAGGATGGCTTCGGTAATGAGGAATACGAGCATGGCGATGAGGAATACGTGCCATATTTCTCTCGCGAGTGCGTCAGACTTGCCCTTGTCTTCGAAGAGCTTGTATGAGGTGCCTTCTAGCAGTGTGTCTAGCTGTGATGGGGTGATGATTTGCCATTGATCTTCTGCGGTGGGGCGATTGGTGGCTATGGTGCGCTCGCCAAGCTGCCAAACTCCAGATTCATAGGGAGCATTACTAGTTGATGATTGGCTGTAGCTATCGAGGCGAGTGAGCGTTTCTTGGTTTCTGTTTAGGCCGTTGATTCTTCCTGTAGCCTCTGAGTAGGCTGAGCCGAAGCGTGTGTCTCCTAGTGAGATCATGCGTTGGATGGTAGGGAGGAGGACGTCTGCGTCTGCGAGATTTGACCAGCTGTATTCGGGGAGTGTGGCTAGGAAGATAGCTGTTCCTTCACCGATGATACTGCGGATAAGAAAGGGGGAATTGTCTTTCCACGATGCTAAGACGGTTGTCTCGCTGAGAATGCTGCGGCGTTTGATGGCTTTTAGCTTACTGACAGGTATGGGGGTGCCTTCTATGCCATTTTTGAGTGGGCCTTCGGTTTGGTTCCAGTCGTCGATGATGAAGAATTGGTCACGGGCAGACTTGGTGAGTTCGCCCCATTGGACACCGAGATAGGTGGCTTCTGAGCTGGAGTGCGGTGGTAGGAAGATGGCAGCACCTCCTGATTGGAGGTAGCGGCTGAGTTCTTGTCCTATGATTTCATCAGGAAGCGGTGCTTGCCAGATGATGAGGGCGGTCGTGGACCAGCTGATATTATGGGCGGATTCTGGGGTTATTTCAATGCATTGATTATTGCCAAATCCTGGAGGCGCGGCGGCGAGATTAAGCCAGCGGGCTGATTCGCCACCTTCTGATACGAGATAGGTGGTGGTGGGGGTGTCTTCGCCGTAGGCGAAAAATGAGGCGTTGTCGCGTGGATTGGTGTCACTGGGGATGGAGATGAATCCATGGCCACTTCCGTGTGTGTCTGAGATGGGGAGTCGCTTTTGGAATTGGTAGCTCTGGCCACTGAGTGTGATGTTTTCTGAGCTACGTGTGCCGTTGATACTGTAGGTGATGGGGATACTTGTGCTGGAGTATTGCTCGTCGGCGCGGGTCAACTCGAGGTCGAGGAGGATTTGTTCGCCACTGCGGCGTGAGGAGAGCACGCGTATGGAGGTGTTGTTGGCAGGTGGGGAGGTCAGTGAAAGTATGCGGATGGTGGTTTTTTGGGCGAGGTCGGTGATCCCAGTGCGGATGCTATCCCAGCTGCCTTGGTCGGGTGCCCAGTCGGTTTTTTGGAGGTCAGATGCGATCCATATCTCAGTGCTTTCTGAGCTGCTTCCCGTGATGAAGTCGATGGCTGCGGTAATCAGTGAGGGGATCGATGCGTGGGTGTCTGTGGCAGCTGTCGAGCTGATTTCAGCTAGTGCGTCTGGGGAGGGGATGGACTGAGCTTTACCACTTGCGCTATCGATGAGGGTGAGGCGCGGGTTGCCGAGCTCTTCGAGTGAGTTGCGTATGCTGGCAATGGCGGTGGCTCGTTTGCTTTTGGCTGCACTTGAGGCGGTATTAGTAGCAGAGACTTGCTGCTCCATGCTGGCAGAGCGGTCGAGTATGAGGACGACGTTCTCAACGCGAGGAGCACCCCAGCCGAAGAATCCACCAATAAGGGGGCGCGAGATGGCGAAGATGAGTGCGAGGATGGCGAGAGCTCGGCAGGCAAGGATGATGAGGTGTTTGAGCTTTTTCTTGCCTCTGGATTCGCGTGTGGCCTTCAGCAGGAACTCCATGGCCGCCCATTTTACCGTGCGGTGCCGTCTGCGATTAAGCAGGTGGACAACGATAGGGATGGCTGCTGCTAGCAGTCCCCAGAGGAGTGATTGTTGGAGGAAGGACATGGGCGATGATGATTACTTGCGGCCTTTATTTGCTGCCCTTAGTCGGGAGGCGGTCAGTAAGAAAGTTATAGATGATTTCCTCGTAGTCCTGGTCTGTGGTGATGAGCTGGTAATCGGCGTGGACGTCATGGCATTTCTTTTCCACTAGCTGCATGAAGTCATTCATAGCACTGCGGTAGTCTTCTGCGATGAGGGCTGGTTCGGCAACAATGGAGGTGTTGTCCTCCATGTCAACGAATCGGTGGGGTCGCTCGAAGTCGAAGTCGATCTCCTGACGGTCAAGCATGTGAAAGACTGCAATGTCGTGTTTTCTATGACGTAGATGCTGCAGTGCCTCGGAGAGAGCTTCGGTGTCGCAGAAGAGATCCGATAAGATGATGACGAGGGCTCGCTGTGAGATCTTCTCGGCGATAACATGTAGCGCGTCGACGAGGCCGGTTTCTCCCATCGGCTGAGTCTCAGCCATGGTCTCAAACATGTGATTGAGATGGGCGGGGCGACGTGTGGGAGGAATTTCTACGTGGATTTTCTCCTGACAAATTGAGAGTCCTGCGGCATCTCCTTGATTAATGAGGAGGTAGGATAGTGTGGCTGCTAGTTTTTTAGCGAAGTCGATGCGTGCATCACTGGCAGCGCTAAATCCCATTGAGCCACTGGCATCGAGGACGAAGTAGGCGCGGAGATTGGTGTCGGCTTCGAATTCCTTAATATAGTATCTGTCTGAGCGGGCGTATGCTTTCCAGTCAAGGCGGCGGGTGTCGTCTCCCTGCACGTATTTGCGGTATTCGGCAAATTCGACGGAGGATCCACGGTGCGGCGAGCGGTGCCTACCTGTGACGTTTCCCGTCATGGCGTGTCTTGCCTCAAGGGGAATGGCGCCGAGTCGTGCAAGCACGTCAGGGTCTAGAAAGTCGTATTTCATGTGAAAATGTCTGAGAGCGTATTATTAGGCTTCTTTCATTTCTTCTACGAGGCGCTCGACTACTTTGGCGGCACTCATGCCTTGAGATTCGGCGGCGAAGTTAGTGAGGACACGGTGACTGAGCACAGAGCTAGCGACGGCTTCGATGTCTTCGAGTCGAGCCATGTAGGATCCATTGAGGGCGGCGCGGGCTTTGGCTCCTAGGATGAGATACTGCACGGCACGTGGCCCTGCTCCCCAGCTGACGTATTGGCCTAGCCATTCTGGTGCGTCTTCTGTATTTGGGCGTGTTTTGCGCACGATGTTTACCGCATATTGGTAGATGTGATCGGGCACGGGGACGCGGCGAACGAGCTCTTGGTATGCGATGACTTCTTCACCACTGAGGATGTGTTCAAGGGTGGTTTTGGCCCCGCCGGTCGTCTCGCGTGCGATTCTTAGCTCTTCCTCAGCACTTGGGTAGCCAACGTCGATGAGGAACATGAAGCGGTCGAGCTGTGCTTCAGGCAGTGGGTATGTTCCTTCTTGTTCTACGGGGTTCTGGGTGGCTAGCACGAAGAATGGTGCGTCGAGCTTGTAGGTCTTACCTAGCACAGTGACCATTTTTTCCTGCATAGCCTCAAGCATGGCTGATTGAGTCTTGGCGGGTGCTCTGTTAATTTCGTCAGCGAGGACGAGGTTGGCAAAAAGTGGGCCTTTGATGAATTCGAATTCACGCTTTCCTGCTTCGTTTTCCTGAATGATGTCTGTGCCGGTGATGTCGGCAGGCATGAGGTCAGGGGTGAACTGGATGCGATTGAAGCTGAGGTCCATGGTTTCAGCTACAGAGGAGACAAGGAGCGTCTTAGCGAGTCCGGGAACACCCATGAGTAGGGCGTGACCGCGTGCAAAGAGGCAGATGGCGAGCTGCTCGATGACCTCTTCTTGACCGATGATGACTTTACCAATTTCCTTTTTGAAGGATTGATAGATGTCGCCGAGCTGGTTGATAGCTGCGACGTCGTCCTCAGGTAGGGCTGTTTTTTTGGCGGAGCTTAATGTCGAGCTAGTTTCTGCGCTTGGCTGTGAGCTTGCGGGGGCAGGAGTGTTTGTATGGGTGATGTCATCTGGGATCGCATCGGCTTCTGAGGCGAAAAAAGCAGAGGCTCCTATGCTAGCACTTGAAGTGGTTTCTGACTTTTTAGGTGTGTCTGGTTGTTCTGGCTGTTGTTTTTCTGCCGTTGAGCCGTTGAAGATTGATTTCGATGTATCCATGATGAATTACTATTTGATTGTGCTGTAAGTTATGCTGGAAGGTTATTTTGTCGAGTGAGTAAACATCTAATTTGAAAATGATGGCTTCGTAGATTTTTCTCGATGGGGGAGATGGTGGATGGCTTATCGGTAGTTAGTGGATGATTGGTTCTTTGGTGATCGACTATCTACTTTACGGAGGTGGTAGGTGTGCGTTATGACCGTGCGTATGACGGAGCTACCTCAGCAGGAAAAACAATGGGCTTTATATAGCCACCTTTCGCCATTGGTGAGTAGTTTTGTCGGTCCGCTGGTGATTTGGCAAATGAAGCGGGGGGAGATGCCCTTTGCTGGTAATGAGGCTAAGGAGGCGCTTAATTTCCAGCTTTCTATTTTCTTGTATGCACTGTTGTCAGCACTTTTAGTGGTTGTGCTGGTCGGTGTGTTTATGCTGGCCGCTATTTATGTGTTTAATATAGCGATGATTCTCATGGCTGCTGCAAAAGCTAATCAAGGGGTGGCTTACCGTTATCCTTTAACGATTCGCTTTGTGAAGTGATTGCCTCTATTGGGCGAAAGTATATGTTTTATTGATGACTTTTACATTGGGTGGGGTGCGGTGTTTTTCAAAGTAGTCGTAACCTTCTTTGAGGTTTTGCCAGAAACTTAGCCATTGGTTTTTGCCAGCTTGTTTCATGCGTTTTTCAGTCATGCGGAACGGGAAGATGTGAGTTCTGAAAAATGGCTGGCCATGATTGAGGGCGGCGTGGCAGATGGTGTAGATTTCTTCGATAGAGGGGTCTGTCATGGCAAAGCAGCCAGCTGAGAGTCGGTTTCCATGAGTCATGATGAATGATCCTGTGCGATGGTGAGCGCGGTCGTATTCATTGGGGTATCCTATATTAAAGGCGAGGTGGTAGCTGCTATCTGGCTTCAGCATCGACATGGGCACGTAGTAGAATCCTTCGGGCCCTTGGTAATCGCCTTCTGCTAGTTTTGGCCCCAGTCCACCTGATAGTGCTGCAATTTGCCATGTTTTAAAATGCTGATACTTGTTGCTGGTGGAGTGTTTCACCCAGATTTCAAGCTCGCGCGATTCTTTGAAAATACGAATAAATACGGGTGATCCTAGCTGTAGGTCTTTGTCTTTGAGTTCTGCTCTTGTGCGTGGTGCTATGCGCTTGATGACATCTTGCTCTCTGAGTTTGCCATTGGCGTAATTCTTTTTGCTGAGATTACGGTGATGGTCTGAGTAGGGTGTTTCTCTGGCTGCTAGGTCGCTTTTGGTCATAATGACGATAAGTGGAAAGATGACGAGGGTGGTAAAGGTCGGGAAGGTGGAGCTCATGATAGCGCTTTATTAGCGGTGTTTTTTGGGAAAGTAGCAGGGGGTAGATTAAATATGAAGAGATTAGCTGAAACGATTGATGGGGAGTGTGTTTAAGCTGGGTTCTATCAAATGTAGAAGAGTGGAAGCTGTCAGGAGGAGGTTTTTTAATAAAAGTTCCACTTGCGAGTTTTGCTTACAGGGTTAGCGTCACAGTATGTCGCTGCCAGCATACTTTGAAGAAGAAATTTTACGCAACCCTTCTAAGCGCCAATTTGATGCGTTTAGCTTATCTCGTCTTTTAAACCAAGTGTTTGACCCTACAGAAGGGTGCAAGATTTGTATCCTTACTGATTTCGATGATCCAGCTCGCTGGATGAAAGATCACGCTTACCTTACTGCAGAAGGCTTCCCTGTGCAGAAAAATGCTCATAAGCACTTTTATGAAACTCTCCACAATAGTGTGATGAAGGAGCTCGGTATGACGGGTGGAGATATGTTCGCCTACTACTGCACGAATGGCTCGAATCTAGATATGAAAGATCCATGCTTCGATGTGAATGGAAATGAACTTTCTCTCGATAAGGATATTTACCCTAACTACGATATCATTCTCTGCATCACTGACTGGAGCGCTACTGCGCCACTGACTGCTAAATGTAAGGATTTTGGCTTCCGAGGTGCTACCCTGCACGGGGTTAATGATATCATCCTTAATTCTGGCTTAGCCGTGGATTATGATGATGTTTCAGCCGATTCTGAGCGTATTCGCAAGGCGATGACAGGTGCTGATGAGATCGAAATTGACTTTGCTCTAGAAGACGGTCGTGTGCTTACAGCATGGCTTGGTCTAGACGGACAAGAGGCTCAGAAGAGTCACGGTCTCTGTCGTGGTATGACACCAGATGTGGCGAACCTGCCTGCGGGCGAGGTTTACTTCGTGCCCAAAGATGCTCGTGGTCATTTCCCAATGAAGTATGAAGACGGCACACTGGGAGTTCTTGATGTGGTAGATAGAAATATCATTAGCTCAACACTCATCGAGGGTAATCAAGCTACCGTTGATGATCACAATAAGCGACTTGCCGATGATCCAATGACGGGCACACTTGGTGAACTTGGTTTCGGAACGCAGGTGCTGCCTGTTTCCTACTCAGACATTCAGGACGAGAAGGTGCTCGGAACATGTCACTTGGCGACAGGCCGTGATGATCATTTAGGAGGTGATATCGTGCCTGATATGTTCAAGAAGCATGAAAATAGCACACACGATGATATTCTCTTTGCCCCGCACAAGACGCCTAACTTCAATATCAGTGAGGTGCGCATGAAGCGAGGCGACCAGCAGGAGGTGATCATTCAGGACTTCAAGCCTGCTGATTACATCATTAATGCTCTTAAGCGCTAAACGAGAGGTGACAGGCGTCACTGTTTAATCATTTCAACCCGCAGTATGTTTGTCTTACTGCGGGTTTTTATTATATTTTTATAATGACTGGGAATAAATTACGCCCTACAGCGTCTTACAACTGTTATGACCGAGTTTGAAGAACTAGTAGATACCCACTACAAACCTCTCTACCGCTTTGCCTATTCATTGGCAAAGAATCCCGATGGAGCATCCGATCTTGTCCAGCAGACTTTCTGCATCTGGGCACAGAAGGGCCACCAGCTCGAGGATCGGTCTAAGGCCAAGACCTGGCTCTTTACGACTCTCTTTCGTGAGCACTTAGCTATCGCCCGCAGACAAAAGAAATATTCGGATGATGATATTGGCGAGATTGAATACCAATTACCAGTGCATGAAGAAGATGGCGGTAGAAAGCTCGATGCTGAAAGAGCCGTTAACATGCTATCTCAACTCGACGAAACATTCCGAGCTCCACTCACTTTATTTTACCTTCAACAGCATAGTTATAAAGAAATAGCAGCTATTCTAGAAATCCCAATCGGCACCGTAATGTCACGAATATCACGTGGCAAAAAGCAGCTGAAAGGAAAAATGAAGGATGCCGACACAGTCAATCAAACGAAGAAGATCGTTTCAATCAACACAGAACAATTTAAAAACCATGGATAAACAACAAGCAAAATTTATTCTAGAGAGCTTTCGCGCCGATGGAGCCGATGCTCAAGATGAGACTTTCGCAGAGGCGCTCATGCTGGCGGTGGAAGACCGTGAGCTTGGCGAGTGGCTTGCTGCTCAGAGAGCTAGTGATTCGGAGTTTACTCAAGCTTTAGACAATATTGAAATCCCTGACGATCTCAAGCTTCACATCTTATCGGTGATGCGCGGTGAAAGTGTCACTGACCCAGAAGCTGAGCAAGAGATGGACGAGATGTTTCACGATGCTATCGGTATGATAGAGCCACCTGCTGGTCTTCGTGAGCAGATTCTTACTGCGGTAGAAGTGCAGCAACACGAACAGCAGGGCGAGAGCCAGGCTGAGTCAAGTGAAGCTAATGTGGTTTCTATCAATGCGGGTAAAAAAGCTAGCCGAGTCAGTATGAAGAGTATCATGTCAATGGCGGCTGCCGTCGCGCTAGGTGGGTTTCTTGCCCTGCAGACCAATGCCTTGCGATCAGATGGTATGATGTCATCTCAGTCAGTCCAGGTTCATGCTGGGGGCATGGTTAATGCTAGCTTTGATCTCGACGTTGAGAATGCAGGCCAGGAGGAAGTTAAGGATTGGCTTGTTAGCCACAAGTTACCTACTCCTTCTGTTTTACCCAAAGGTCTTCAAGGTCTAGAGAGCTTAGGCTGTAAGAAAATTGATCTACCCGAGGGGCAGCTAGGTTCACTCCTTAGCTTCAAAGAGGCTAGTGGTAATAAGGTTAATGTCATCATTGTGAAAAACAACATCGTCAATGATGGTAACATCCCAACGATGGAAGAGTTATCTATGGCTGATTGCTACTTTTGTAAAAAGACAGGGCTTGATGTAGCGCGCTGGCATGATGATGAAAACACCTATATTATGATGGTTAAGCCACAAGAAATGCAAAATAACACCTTAATGCGCTATTTCTAAGGGTATTTATAGGGTAAGAACTTGACACTTGTTGTTAATAATGCATCTTCCCGTTCTCCTCAATCCGCCGCGCAGGAAACGTGGCAAATATAACTAAACTAATTATGAAAAAAGATTTTCATCCCGACTACAATCCTGTAATCTTTCAAGACATGACAACAGGAACTCGCTTTATCACACGTTCAACTGCTAAGTCTGCTAAGACTGAAGAGATCGACGGTGTAGAGCACTTCATCATCTCTATGGGTGTAACTTCAGACTCTCACCCGTTCTACACTGGTCAGAAGCAGTTTGTTGATACAGCTGGTCGTATTGATAAGTTCCAGAAGCGTTTCGGTTCAGTTCGCCGCGTAGGTAAGCCTAAGATTGGCTAATCCGTAGTTGGATCGATTGTTTGAAAAGCAGTGAATTCACCTGCTTTTTATTCAGATCATTTAAACTTTCTAAAATGCCCATTTGCACTTCATGTGTAAATGGGCATTTTTTTGTTACTAGGTCAGTGTTCGAACAATATGAGGTCAATGCTTCACTTTTAGACTTAGAGGCTAGGTGTCGTATCTTCCTTGAGACAAGAACTTAGATGTGAGTAGCTAAGTTCATGAATAGTAATCTAAGCAGCGCAAATTATCACGGGTTTTGCAAATTACTACGTTAGCGTGAAGCTTAGCTATGTTGGGCAAGCGCACCTACACCGCATTGATTAAAATCAATGACTTCTTGTGTCAGAGCTGTTAACTGTGAGCTGTTTCTAGCTCGGATCAGCCTCCCATGCACGTGTCTCAAAGCGCATGATTTCCTTGATGAAGGTGAGTGGCACGTCTCCTGTAGGGCCGTTACGGTTTTTGGCAATGACGAGTTCGGCTTTACCGTCTTCTTCGTCACGATCTTCTTGATTCTCAGCGTAGTAAGCTGATCGGTAGAGTAGACCAACCATGTCGGCGTCCTGCTCGATAGAACCAGATTCTCGAAGGTCGGACATACGTGGCTTTCCGCCACCACCACTTGCTCCTACACGGCTTTCAGGGCCACGGTTAAGCTGGGCTAGAACGATGATCGGAATTTCGAGCTCTTTGGCAAGCGCCTTGAGGCCGGCTGAGATCTCGGCAACTTCTCGCTCACGAGAGTTTTGTGCTTGTTTCGAGTTTGAGCGCATTAGCTGAAGGTAGTCGATGGCGATGACTTGAATGTCGGCTTCTTTCTTCTTACGGCGGGCTTTAGCTCTTAGTTCATTAATACTAATAGAGGGGGTGTCGTCGATGTGGAGCTTGCATGCCTTGATCTCATCTGAGGCGCGCTTGATATTGAGTAAGTCTGCCTTAACGGGCTTGTAGCCTTTCATCAGGCTGGATTTGGCAAAGCGGGCACGGGCGTATAGCAGACGCTCTACTAGCTGGAAGGCGCTCATCTCTAGGGAGAAAACCATCGAAGGTAGCCCTGAATCTAGGCACATGTGCTCGATGAGGTTCATGGCAAATGAGGTTTTTCCCATCGAAGGTCGAGCTGCTACGACGAACATTTCCCCTGATTTGAGACCACTAGACATCTTGTCGATTTCAGGGTATCCTGTGGAGATACCATTTCCTTGTCCTTTACCCGCGAGGAAGTCTTCGAGGTAGGAGAGGACTTCATCGACGGACTTCTCGACTGATATGCCTTCTTGCTTCTCAGCGCCTTCGCGAATGGCGAGGACTTGCTGTTCGACATTGTCGAGTAGTTGCTCGACTTCCTCCTGGTCGTCATAGGCTCGGGCGATGGCCTCTGTGCACTGCTGAATGACGGAGCGCAGCACATACTTGTCTTTGACAATTTCTAAGTGATGAATGAAATGCGCGTGTGTTGGCGCGTAGGTGTAGATCTCTGTGATGGCGGCGGGGCCTCCCATTGTTGCCATGAGATTGCGATCCATGAGTGTTTGAGAGAAGGATACGAGCTCCACTGGTTCATTTTTCTCAAAAAACTCCTGAAGAATGCCAAAGAGTGCGCCATGAGCGGGGTGATAGAAGTGCTCTTCGGTGAGCTTGTTCTCCACTGCTAGCGCGATGTATTCCTGAGGGTCTTGAAACATCGAGGAGAGAATGCTTTTTTCGGGGCCGATGGCATGGGGCATGGCCCTAGCTGCAGACTGAAGGTCTTCAGGTTTAGCTGCTTTTTGTAGCTCGGGGCCTTTTGCTTTCTCGTTCGAGTTGAAAGGGGCTGAGGATGAAGGGTTGTTGGCCATGTAGCGAATTGTTGAAATAGGTAAGTCGTAGAGCTCAGGAATCTTGTGCACAAATTCCCTCTACTCGTAAACGGTAAATTCCAAATGATGTAATAAATACTTGAGGTGATAGCAACGGTCTAGCGGAGTTATGCGCGCTACAAATAGTAGCGGAATCGTGATGTTTTTTGGTGTAGGTATTCACAAAACG
>JALZUH010000227.1 GCA_023301645.1 Akkermansiaceae bacterium | reverse complement strand
GAGCTTACACAATCTGCGGACTCACTGGATAAGAATGTAGATAAGGCTCTGCATGAAGCTAACAAGGGCGCTTCAAACAATGCCGGCCCTTCCTCTAGTGATAAGTATATTGCTAGCTCTGAAAATACTCATCCACCAAAGCTAGCTTCAGTGGATCCCACTATTGAAAGAGAGGTTAAGTCTAGGGACAGACGAGAAGAGCAGCTCATAGAGCTCCTCAAGATGATGAGAGCTGATCAAAAGCTGCTCAAAGAACAGCTCGCTGAGACGAATGGCGAGCTTGATAAGGCGAATTTTAGACTAGATGCACAGAGTGACTCTTTTAAGCCTCTTAGGACAGTCTCAGAGAGAGCTAGATCACTCGATACCACCGCTGATGATAATGAGTTCAACCAGCTGCTTCCTCCTAAGTAAGGGGCTTTGTAGAGGAGTGATTGAACATCGATAACTCAGAATTTACGATATTGGTGTTCAGCCTTATCTGGGTAGAGCTTGTATAGATTGATAGCACTGTAACATTAAGCTACCTGTGGGGCCCAGTGCTGTGAGTGCTCTAACGTGCACGAATCTATCGGTAAATATGAAAAGCAGCTCATTGATTTGCTGAACTTGATAAGGACAGATGTATGGCTCTAGTCAAAGAACTGCTTGCTGCGGGCTGGGCTAAGCTGTGTGCTTGTTAATCGCTCCGACTAAGGGAGTGTTCCGGAGTGCTTCCCTATAAGCCTCTTAGGCTGTAATCAGGCTAATATTCAAAAATAAAAAGGCCACTTGAAATGGTGCGGCTGATGAATTTCATCAGCTACGCCCACTTAAGTGACCTGCTATTATTGGTCGAGTAGGTATTAATTACTCAGAATTACTCAGATCCCACGATATTCGCGTTAACGTTTATCGGGATAGAGTGGAGGATGAACTGTGACTGGTGCAATACCACGTCACCATATACTGAACGCTCAATAAGGCTCAAAGTGTGAGTCACCGGGCTGTTAGTAGAAACGATACCAGCCACTTCCAGTTTTTCAGCAATTTCTGTCTGACTAAAGGTGTTACTGTATGCAGCGGTTGTGCCTGTTGTAGCTAGGATGATATCGTCTGACGGGTCAACAGACTTGCCTGCTGCTTGAACTCTGAGAACAACGTCGGCACCTGGGTAAATGTTCTTAACGGCAATTTCTACTGGTGGGAAAGATTCAAAAGATTCAAGTGGTATGCCAAAGTGATCGAATGAGCTGTCTTTACAAACAGCACCTTCAGCATTTGGGAAAATGCGAACAGTTGCACTTTCCAGAGCTTTAGCCTCTGATGGGTCTTCTAAATTCTGGAAGAATGTGTAGATGTTTTTAGTTTCCAAAGCATTGCTCATATTAGCATTGTCAGTTTCACTCTGGGGCGCCTCAGTGCTGATCGTTTTGGTTAGTGTCGTGCTACTGGTGCTGTTATCTAGCCCTGTGATGGTGCGTTCCTTTTCTAGGATGACAGCACGAGCTTGAGCAACTTCAGAAGTTGGTTTAATTCCCGTAATGGTGTATTTAACAGTATAGGGCTTGTTGACACGAGAGTATCTCTGTCCGCTAGCATATACATTAGGGTCTGGTGAAACTACTGTAATGTTAACTTTGGGATTGAAGCCAGAGGTCACATGCTCATCCAGTAGGTAACTTACGCCAGTTTCATTATGAGTTGTGTGTAACTCAAAAAGTGATTCGCCCACAATGGCTAGAGGTGCGTAATCACTGCCTACATTCGGAATATCTTCGAGGTATTGGATTGGGGCGCCCTCTGGGGTTTGAGTGATGAGGTTTGTGTAGTCACTTTCCGCAGCAATGAGAATTGATGAAGTAAGTAAACTTAAGGCTATGGAAGTTTTCATGATTTGATGTTATTAGGTTGGGTTATAATGGTCGATCGATTAATCGACTGGTGACTAGTGCCAGCTTGACTGCTTGCACCTTCTCTATTTCTTTTCTGGTGTTGCTAGGGCCGGGGCCATCATGCCGGTAGGGTTTTTGTTGTATGTAGCAATGACAACCTTTCCCATTCCTTTGTATGCATCTATGACTTTAGCATCGATGACTTCTAGTCCTCTCGCTTGATTGAGAGTTACTTCATGTGTGTGTATCCAGCTCCTATGCTTTCTCAAAAAATCCGACCAGCTCATTAGCTTACCGTTGGGCTTGGTGACAACCTTGTCATTATACCTCTGGGGTAAATGAAGGAGTGCTGTTTTAGGAACCATGGCCCATCTTCCACTGCCTGTTAATAGGGTAGATCTGTCTACGATGTTGGATTTTTTCCTGACGGTGGTTGCTTTAGTGTAACCAGAGTCACTGTCTTGTGCGCTAACCCATGAAGGGCTCGCACACAAGATGACAGCTACGATGGAGTAAGCAGCTTTTTGAAATAACATAGAGTGGATTAGTGGTGTGATTGATGAAGTTTGAAACTTATTCTTTAATCTCAGTGAATGTGAGTAAGAAGATAGCATCCTGCATGTCGAATCCTCTGTCGCCAGGTGCAGATCTTCCCATTTCTACGGCAATAATGATCTGGTTATTATCTAGAAGCACGTGAGTTTCTTCCTGGTTCAAGTAGGCTGCAAGAAAGTCGTCGATTGTTCTTTGTGAAGTGGCGGCTAGGTTAGTCCACGGAAGAGGGTCACCATCACGGAATATATTGACGTGGTGGTTATTCTCATCTTCAGGAGTGAAAAATCTCCAATCATCGACGCCTCCTGTTGAGCTCTCTCTCTGTGTGCGGAATTCGATTTTGTCACCAGCTTCCAAATCTCTAGTTAGAACGACCTTTGATACATCAACGTCGGTGTCGTAGCCTTGGAAAACGTGTGTCCAGTCAGACTCGCCGGTAAACTTCATTTCGGTGTTGGTGAATCTTTTCTGACGACGAACGACAATCGACGTGCCAAGAACCTGAACGGCCATATTTGTCCTGTTGGTGACTTCGAGCGTCTCAGTGTCGATGGGAGCTTGAGGATGGTTTATTGTCCATTTAAGAACTGGAACAGTCCCTTCTGAAACTGCATCAACTCCTGTGCCGATAGTGAGTGATCCCGTTGGGATTTCTTCCTGAGCATTTGATGTCGCAGTGAGGATCGAGCCAGTTAGTATTATAGCTAGTAGTGGGTATTGTAGTTTCATAATTGTAGTTGCTATGGGTTGTTTGCCTACCGATTTGGATAGGCGTATATTAAATTTCAACTATGTTAATGGCATGAAATGTAATGTGTGGCAAATACATATTTGATGTTTTTGATATATATTGGTCTTTATAATCGATAAAGTTGCTATTGTTGGGGGGAGGAGGAGAGGTCTGTGTTTAATAAACTAGTCCACAGCGTTTACTACTAAGGCATAGCTTGTTCGCGATACGGAATTACTTTTTCTCTCTGATGGTGATCATCCAGTTCATCATGTTAATGGGAGGTAATTCACCTGGGTGGTCGATGGAGGTTAGGTTTGCTGCGATTCTGTCTGGGTCTAAGATGGCATTGGTTCCGGATTTGAGGTCGAGGGGGTTGGAGAATGTGCTGCTATCCTGACCAATCGATCCAATTTGACCGTTGATAGTGATGTTTGATGCGGTGCTGCGGTCTCCGAAGCGTTTCTGGGGCGAGAAGATAGATGTAGGAGGGTAGAAAGGTTCTCCGGCTACCGGGTTGATGCCTTCGGGGAGGTTTGCGTCAGATAGGGGGGTAGTATTCACGCTGCCCGGTAGGATTAATCGCATATTGGTGACTAGGGAAAACCCTTTTGTGTAGTCGGTGAAGTCTTCGGCGTTTTTTAGCACGATTGAATTAGTAGTATCGTAATCGGTAGCTGGGTCACGTATGAATACATCAGTGTAGTCGGCATTTACAGAGATGGAGTGATTGATATCAGGTGTATCTGCATTGAGCGTGGTGAGAAAGGGCGCTAGTCGATCCATGTATACTGCTAGCCTAGGGGTGCCATTACTGGATATTTCATTGTGAAAGGGGAAGTCAAGCCCGCTGGCTGATGTTGAGTCGGGCCAGACGACACTGCCTGCTACACCTACTGTGCTATAGGTTGTAGATTGCTTTGCTCCATTTCTGAAGTATCTGAGCTGAATGGTTGTGGCAGTTTGATCTGTGTCAGAAATAACACCAATAATGTCGAGGTTGATAGCGCATTGGTGTGCACCATTACTGTAGTATGCCCATCTTGTTGTAGTAACACTTATTCCGACATTAATCTGTTGTTCTTGAATACTGTCAGCGTCTGCAAGGCTTAACCTGCCAGCAAATCGATCGTAGAAGCTAATGTCGCGATTGATTGGAATGAACGCCACCTTGCCTCCATCAGAGGAGGAGCTTATTGGGAATGTTTGGTCGTTTGATTCGGCGAGCTCTCTTTGTTCACTCTGCATTGGATTTGAGCCGACTGCGGCACCTGTGATCGTTGAGTTGTTAAACGTAGTCCCGGCTGATATGGCAGCACCTTTACGACTAGATACGGCATCTACTGCGAAATCCCCAGTTGTAGCTAAGGTTTCAGCGAAGACAGCTCCTTGTAAGTTAACTTGGGCACCCCATGGCGTGCCATCACTGAATGCTCCAAAGTTGGCTGATGAGTTCGAGCTGAGGGCTAACTGAGAAGGTATTTCATAGAGAGAATAGATGTATTCCTTGGCGTTGCCAGCTAGGGCTGTCAGGTTTCTGTCCTCTCTGGCAAAATCCAGCTCGAAGGCCCACCAGTTATGCTTGGCTACGAGGGTGTTAGTGCTCTTGTAACTAAAGTGTGATGATGGGGAGGGAAGAATATTAAATTGTGGATACGCTGTCGTGTCAGCGCCCACCCAGCCATCTACATCAGTGTTATACTCGAATCGGTGGCAGATGGTAGGGTAGTTTCTGGTTCGGTTTCGTATCGCATTGAGAGGTGAGTATAGAGGGACTGGATATTCTGGGTTTACCGCTAAAGGTGAGCCAACACTACTAACTCCTGTAGTAAAGGATCCACTTCCATTAGAAGAGCCAAAATTGGGTGAGCTGGAGCGAAGCACTACATTGGTCGGTATGAGGGTCCCGTTAGCGTTATCAGCAGTGTGGCCTTTCCTGAGGTTGGCAGGTGTGAGCCCCAGGGTTGCCAAGTCGGTATCGCTGGCGGCTACACTAGCATTGGATTGGAGTAATGATTTAATGATGATAGGGTCCCACCTTAATGAAAATCTGAGCGCGCTATTGGGCCAAGAGTTATCTTGCATGGTAGCTATCGTAACATTAGGGGTGTTGGCTATCAACGCTCTCAAGAATGCTTCCTCGCGGTGCTGATAGTCGCCTCTGAGGCTGTTGTTCCTGACCGTTCTTTGGGACTCGATCGTAGTTCGATACATCGATATTAGGATAAGTAACAAGAATGCCCCTATCGAGAAAACGGTGAGAATAGAGGCGAAGCCCTTTCTGAGGGATGTTCTAGAGTTTATTCTAGTGCTGTAGCGATGGCTAGGTGCTGTAGATGAATGTTTCATTAGAGCGTGGTGTTGGTGTAGATGATGGAGCCTCCGTGTGGGCCTGTGACTCTTATTCTTAATACTCCATTTTGAATGAAGTAGTTGATGTTTGCGACTTGATTGGAAATATTCCAATGAGGCGAGTTGTCGGGATCTAGAGCATTGAGGCTAGCAAGATCAGCTACAGGGTAGTAATCGAGGTTATTATTAGGCGCGTCAAAAGCGATGACCCCAAATGAGGGTGCTTCAAGGGCTGCGCCTGACTGCTGAGTGCTTGGAAAAACGAGCAGAAGGGTATCTGCATTAGTGAGTGTTGGGTTTGTTGAAGCAGTAGCATCTTCAAAACTTGGGTAGAGTCTAGCAAAGCTGCCTCGTGATACAATGCGGTTGAGCGTGTTGTTGATCTGAGGGGCTTCGGCAACGAGGAAATTCTGAGTTCTTAGGATGTTAAAGGTCAGGATCTGATTATTCATCAGTGATAGCGCTGCTGCTGAGATCATCAAGCCAACTAATATGGCGACGGTCATTTCGACTAGCGTGAAGCCTTCTTTGGTATGGCTGCTATATGCGGTATTGAAAGGTTTCATTACTGGGATCTGATAACGGTTCTAGATTTATAATAGGTATTGGTGCCGATGGTGTAGGTGAGGTGGCTCTGTAGCTCCCATGACTCTACTTCAGTAGGGTTGGTAATAAGTGTTCCTGCTCCCCCTGCTGCAGGCAAGTTATTGGTGTCTGCAACTCGTGTGCGTAGAACACTTCCCGTGATGATTCTACCACCTGGTAGGGTGCCAAGTTCTACATTCGGGGTGGTGGTGCTGGCTGGAAAAACTGGCCAAGGTGAAGGGCCTGTTGATACGTCACTGCCATTGAGGACCTCAAAGCTCACGCGTTCTGAATAGGATTGCTCAAAGCTCATGTAGCCATCCGTCATCGTTTGGTAGATGATCCATCGGCGTGGCGAGGTGAGATCAAGGCTGCCTTGTAAGGTAATCAGAGAAAAGGCACCTAGTAGCACGAGGGCAATGGTCATCTCGATGAGAATGCTGCCCTTAGCAGATAGCCGCACCTGTTGGCAAGAAGAGCCTGCGAGGCGATCATGGCGCCTGAGGCCTAGGCTGTTTCTGCACTTGCCATTAGGTAGTGCGCGGTTACCCTGGTGGTAGTTATGAATGGGTTGTTTCGATGGGTGGTAAAGCTTCACGTGATTATAGGTGCGGTTATGATTTCTTTAGCCGGAGATGTAAGTGGGCAAGCCCTCTTGGCTCCTCCTTTTGGTCTGCAATGGGGCAACACCCCCGATAAGGTTCTTGATTGGGCTGAGTCGCAGAAGCTCGATGTAGATATTAAGATCCCAGGTGCTCATCCTGAGATTAGAGAAATTC
Source organism: Akkermansiaceae bacterium (assembly GCA_023301645.1). Lineage (GTDB taxonomy): Bacteria > Verrucomicrobiota > Verrucomicrobiia > Verrucomicrobiales > Akkermansiaceae > Oceaniferula. The sequence continues at coordinate 13,639 of JALZUH010000227.1, read as the reverse complement.
GTGTTTCTTCGAAGCAGGGCACGCTGCCAAACCATCAAGCGCGTGTGCTTGAGGCTCGTTACCACTGGGGTAAGTTGTTTGAGGTGACGCTTCATTATGGTTCTACAGAAGACAGTCCTAGTGACTTAAGAAGGGATTTTGATAAGGTGAAATCAGTATTGACACTAAAACATGGCGTATTTCAGGCTAACAGCAATAAGAATTTTCAAAAGGATGGGTTTGTTCAGAAATCATTATCCTATCATGTAGAGCCTGTTTCGGGTTTGATGCTTCTGATAGCTTATACTGAGCTTGAGGATAAGGTGCGGAAGGATCGTTCTGCGCGCTTCTCGCTTCTGTATCAGAATTATAATATTCTACCTAAAGATTATATTAGGGCTAAAGGTCATTGAGTCTTAGTTGTTTCGTGTGTGGCGGGGTGTTTGTTTGGTTAGTGGGTAAAGAGGAAAGCGATTTATCGTGATGAGTTTGTCCATGATGTCCATGGGCCTGCGGGCACGTCTTGGAGCTCTACAAATTTCCACGCCACTCGGTAGCCGCTGCGTATTTGGAGGAAGTCTCTTATGGCAGGGCTGATATCGATGCCTGCATTACCATTTGGGTTAGGCTTTGGTCTGTGCCCTTTGAAGACGTATTTCCAGTCATCTGTGCTGAATGGGCCACAGTCCTCCCACCGTGCGTAGCAAACTTTTCCACGGTAGTGGATGGCGACCCAGCGACCTTTACAGACTGATGACCATGCGCCTTTGTAAGTTTTCCAATACCATGGGATGACCTCTGACGCCTCTGGCTGGTGCTCGCCTCCTGGTGCGATGTCGTTATAGGGAAGTGCGATGTAGAAGGGGGTTAGCTTGGGTGTGAATCCAGCAGGGTTGTGTCCTGATCGATGGGAAGGGCTGTCGATACCTCCATAGTTACTCTGCCAGTGGGGGTCCCAAGAGCTGGCGTTATTTGGCGTAGGGTTACGCTCACTAGCCTTCTCGCCCACCCAGAAGACGGTAGCTGTGATACCTCGGCGCCACTGGTCGACGGGGTTTTTCCATGTTTTTGGGATGTCATCAACGATGACGGCTAAGGCGGGCGTGTCAAAAGGGCAAATAATATCGGGGATCGCTGCGCGACGGTTCTCGAGGAATTGGTCATGGAGCTTGGCGATGCGGTTTTCGATCGATCCATGATCAGGGGCGGCGTGGCTTATTGAGCACGCCGCGGTGAAGCCAAGCACTATCAAGCGCGGCATCATCAGGATGTGCGCTAATGTTTTTCTCAGATGTTGCTGTGGTTCCATGATTTGAGCTGGGTGCTAGTATAAATTTGCACTCTTAGTTAACATTGGAGGCTTGATGTATCAAGGACTATAGTGTGGTGTTAGTTTTATTGAAAAGGCTTCTTTTCTAGCATCCGCTTAATGGTTCCAGCTGGAATTAGCTGGATATTTTCAAATACGAACCGTGTGAGTGATGGCTAGGGGTATAAAAAAACTGCAGCCCGATGAAGGTGCTGCAGTTAGAATGATAATGTAGGGTGTCTACACTCTATACATTGAAGCGGAATTCAATGACGTCGCCGTCTTTAACGACGTAGTCTTTACCTTCGATGCGTAGCTTGCCGACGTCGCGAGCTGCGGGCTTCGAGCCGGCTTCGACGAGGTCTTCATAGGCGACGACCTCAGCTGCGATGAATCCGCGCTCGAAGTCACCGTGGATGACTCCAGCAGCTGCAGGCGCTTTGTCGCCATTGTGAATGGTCCATGCACGGGTTTCTTGTTCGCCACTGGTGATGTAGGTGCGTAGGCCTAAGAGGCTGTATACAGCCTTGATGAGTGTGGATACGCCAGAGTCAGTAACGCCCATGTCGGTGAGGAATTCGACTACCTCTTCAGCATCAAGATCGACTAGCTCTTCTTCAATGCGAGCTGAGATGACAATGGCTTCAGCATTGTGCGCTGAGGCAGCGTATTCACGAACTCTTTTCACCATAGGGTGACTGTCTGGGTCCTGCTGTGCTGCAGCGAGCTCGTCTTCTGATACATTACAGCCGAAGATCGTGCGCTTAGACGAGAGGAGGAAGAAGTCACGTAGTGTCACTGCCTCGTCGTCAGTTATCTCTAGAGTAAGGGCAGGTTTGCCGTCTTCGAGGTGTGGTAGTAGCTTGTCGATGAGCTCGATTTCTTTTTTAGCTTCTTTGTCGCCACTCTTGGCTTTCTTAGCACGTGAAAGCTTGCGTTTTTCGAGCGCTGCGAGGTCTGAGAGGATGAGCTCGGAATTAATGATCTCGATGTCACGAATGGGGTCTACGCTTCCGAGTTCGTGGATAATGTCGTCATTTTCAAAACAACGAACAACCTGAAGGATGGCATCTACTTCACGAATGTTAGCGAGGAATTTATTTCCAAGTCCAGCGCCCTCTGAGGCACCTTCTACGAGTCCTGCAATATCGACGAATTCGATAGCGGTAGGGATGACTTTTTTGGTGTTGTTGAGCTTGGCTAATACTTCGAGCCGATCATCAGGCACGGTGACGACACCTACATTAGGCTCGATGGTGCAAAATGGATAATTAGCTGCCTCTGCATTACGAGTGCGGGTGACAGCATTAAAGAGAGTTGATTTGCCAACATTGGGTAGACCTACGATTCCTGCTTTGAGCATAGCGCGTGACGCTATGGAGAAATTCAATAATTGCAATCCGTATATTTTGTAATTTGTGCAATTTGAAATTTGACCTTCGTGCAATTCATCGCTTCTCTGCGCACATGCAGCTCATTTTATTGAAGTCAAAGATCCACCGCGCATGTGTCAAAGTCGCCGATGTGGAATACGAGGGTAGTATCGAGATCCCATCAGACCTTATGGATGCCGTTGGTCTACTCGAGGGCGAGAGAGTTCTCGTGACCTCAGCTTCTAAGGGTGGTCGACTCGAAACATACGCTCAAGCAGGTCCTCCGGGCACAGGTAAGATTATCATGAATGGCGGAGCCGCTCATATTATCAAAGCTGGTGAGCGCGTGACGATCATGTCATTTGCTGTTTCAGAGACTCCTATTACTCCACAGAAAGTGGTTTGTAATGAGGAGAACGAAATCATTCGTCGCATCGTATAATCGACTGTGATACTCTATATCGCATCCTCTTGGTGCACTCTGTGTTCTTGCTGAACATGTAAAAAGTCGTAAATCGCGGCTTTACAAGGGGCTCCGAGGCAACCATATTCCCGCGCTCATGACTCTTCTAATTGCAGCCGACTGGCTAAGTATTTCTATCAATCTTCTGACGGTAATCCTCGTGATTGTCTGTCTGTTACTAGCAACCGTAGTAATGATGCAGCGTCCTAAGCAGGAAGGCATGGGGGCTGCATTTGGTGCAGGTCTTACCGATCAGGCATTTGGCGCTCGCACTACAGACGTGCTTCAGAAGGGAACAGTTTACCTAAGTAGCATGTTCTTTATTATTATTCTCGTGCTCTCTATTATGATTAGTAAGCGCCAGAGTGATAACCCAACACTCGTCAGCAGTGCTGATGATAGCTCAATGAAGGTAGAGTCAAAAGAGGAGCCTGTATCAGATGCTCCTATTAGCATGCCTAATGTTCCTGAAGTGCCATCTGCACCGACACCAGCTGAGTAGTTTACTGATCAGTGGTCAAATCTTACAATGCAGAAGGCGATGTTCCGGTATGGGCGCGTTCTTCTGCATTTTTGTTGAAGCCCAGCAGCTCGCCATACGGCTTTATTGATAGTAAAGGGGGGCAGCATGATGCTGCTAGTAGTGATGAGCTTCAGCTTAAGCTCAAGACCTCTAAGCATAGCTTCGACTACGTCTGGACGCCCGCTAGCGCGCGACTAGCTGTCGCTGAGGAAGTAGAGCTTACTCATCCAGCTCTGCGCAAACGTCAGTCCTTGAGAGCCTCGCTTGATATTTCTAATGGATTAAGGATGACCGCACTTTTTGGCGCGGCACTTTTATGGGTGATTTACCCGCTACTAGCTAGTGGGCACGGTGGATTACGTGCTGTTTATAGTAGTCAGTTTGTAGGACTGTGTTCACTGCTTCTTTTGATTTTTGGTTTATTGCCTCTATACAGTGGGTTGAAATTACGTCGTCACCTCAGAGGCACAGATGCCAGCTCGCTTTTCTCAGAGGTGAAAGAGGCGCAGTTTGACGCATGGCTTCGTGGCCAGAAGGCACCTTTTACTTACGGATTGATGATCGGGTTGGGAGTGTGCCTCATAGCTCAGCTTTATGTCCAACGAGGTCATTTTTCCTTTGATGATTCAGTTCTTAAGGCGGGTTTGCTCAAAGAGACGGCAGAGAGCTTCCCACATATAAAAGATGGCGACAGCTGGTGGCGGATGCTTACCGCGCCTCTACTCCATGGAAATGTGATTCATTTCCTGATGAATGTATCAGGTGTTCTCTACCTTGGTCGCCGTATTGAGCTACTTGCTCGCTGGCCTCATTTACTGGCTGTTTTCTTCATGAGCATGTTGGCGGGTGCATTCGCCTCATACCACTGGGTGCCTGATATGATGGCAGTAGGTGCTTCTGGTGGGTTGATGGGATTGTTGGGGTTTTTATTAGCCTTTGAAATGTTGCATCCAGCTCTGGTGCCGCGACCTGCACGCCGCCGGCTTCTTGCGGGACTGATACTCATGGTTATCACAGGTGTGTTTGGTATTAGCTTTATTGATAATGCAGCTCATGCTGGCGGTGTAATCGCAGGTGTATTATACGCCGGTGTGGTTTTTCCGAAATCGGGTTCAGTTCGACGTCCAATTGCCTTGAAGCGGGATGCTGTATTCGGCTATATAGTCAGCGGCTTACTTGTAGGTAGTGTTATTTTAGCAGTGGTTAAAATAATTGCTTAGGTTAAGTTCTTTTTGTCAGCTATGGGTAAGTCATTAGAAATTAGAGGGTCACGTAAGCAGCGATTTTATGGCCGGCTGGCGTCGTTAAGTATGAGGCTAGTAGGACTCACTCTACGCTACCAAATAGATGACCCTCATGGACAGAGAGCTAAGGCTGATGAGGGCGAGCCGATGATTTGGACATTTTGGCATAACTGCCTGTTTGCTGCTCCACTGACGAAGACGAGATTTAGCGGGCATGCGCCTGCGAGCGCTCTTGCTAGTGCGAGTAAGGACGGTGCAGTTATCGAGTCGATGATTACGAGCTTTGGGGTGAAGGCCATTCGTGGCTCAAGCTCTCGCCGTGGTGTTGCTGCACTCATAGCACTGAAGAAAGCCCTCAAAGCAGGGGAGCATCTATTTATTACTCCCGATGGGCCAAGGGGTCCTCGATACCACATGCAGCCTGGTGTGGTGAAGCTAGCGCAGTCTTCGGGTTCTCCCATCGTGCCGGTGCGCTTTACTTACTTGTCCTGCTGGTATCTGAAAACATGGGATAGATTCCGTGTGCCCAAACCCTTTAGTAAGGTGATCGTCCATATTGATGAGTCGATCTATATTCCTGCTAAATTGGATGAAAAGGACTTTGAATCTCATCGTAAACAGGTAGAGAATACCCTCAGAAACGGGGTGGATGATCTACCTGAAGAGTAAATTTTAATGATATGAATGTTGTAAATAATGGCGTGATCGATGGTAAGGCAGTGGCTGAAAAGGTGCTGGCCGAATGTGTGGGCGAAATTAACAGTCTCAAGGAGCAAGGTGTGGTGCCAGGTCTTGCCGTGGTGCTGGTAGGTGAAGATCCTGCTTCCCGCGTCTATGTGGCTTCTAAGGTGCGCAAGTGCGCTGAACTTGGCCTTTTCTCCCGTAAGATCGAGCTTCCTAAGGATGCGACCCAAGAAGAAGTGCTTGCTGTAGTCGAGGAGCTCAATGCTGATGCTCAGATTCATGGTATTCTAGTGCAGTCGCCACCACCGAAGCATATCGATGAGGACGCTATCGTGCGTGCTATTGATCCTGCAAAGGATGTGGACGGCTTCCATCCAGAGAATGTTGCTAAGCTTACCTTGGAGGATCATTCAGGCTTTGTTGCATGCACGCCAGCTGGTTGTATGCGTCTGCTCCAAGAGGCTGGGGTGGAGACTTCCGGTGCCGAGGCTGTGGTCATCGGCCGCAGTATGATCGTCGGAAAGCCAATGGCTCTACTTCTGATGAGCAAGGCAGGTAACGCGACCGTTACTGTGGCTCATTCCCGCACGAAGGATTTAGCGGCTGTCTGCCGCCGTGCTGATATTATTATTGCAGCCATTGGTATGGCTGAATTTGTCACAGCCGATATGGTCAAAGAAGGTGCTGCTATCATTGATGTAGGTATTAACCGCGTGGAGGACGCGTCTGCCAATAGAGGCTACCGTCTCGTCGGTGATGTTGCCTATGACGAGGTGAAGGATAAGTGCTCTGTGATTTCACCTGTCCCGGGTGGTGTCGGACCTATGACTATTGCGATGCTTATTTCCAATACGGTTAAGGCTGCGAAGCAGTCGCTGTAGCGAGTATGAGTAGTCTTTTGACTATGAGCTATTTAAAAAACCTCAGTGATTGCACTGAGGTTTTTTTGTGCCTGAGCTGATGATGGACTCAGCTGTATTCCTTACAAAGCTCTTGTTGAGCTTTTGGGACTTACCTTTTAATTTCCCAGACTTCGCAGATCTGGTTAGGTGACTCCTGTGAGTCTGAGAAACGGGCTGTTTCTCCGAGATAGACGGCTTTTACGCTTTGGTTGTCAGCTTTGAGTGTGTCGACGATGGATGCCACTGTGGTAGCGCGTTTGGCAGAGAGCTTGCGGTTGTTCTCAGCTCCGCCTGATTGTGACGCGTAGCCTACGACGAGAAAGTAGGAGCTGTTATTACGGCGCTGTGATAGCACGTCTTGGATGACTTTTTCACGATCAAAGGTGATCTGTGATGATCCTGTGCTAAAGCCCTGACTGTGGACAACTTGGGCATTGAGGTTAGTGCCGATGCTTTGGTAGGCGGCAAGTAGCTGAGAGTCATTTGCCTCTTCGAGTGTCTGTAGCTTGGTGAGGAGCTGAGCGGCTTCAGGGGGGAGGTCGTTTGCTGACTCGGCGTAGAGTCTGTCCTTATTGAGTAGAGCGCGTAGCTTCTGGATTTCATAGCGCTGGCTATCATACTGTGGGCGTATTGTGGCGAGCTCTGCTTGGAGTTCTGTGAGCTCACTGCTATTGACCTGATTATTTGCACGGGAGCGTAGTTCGTCGAGCTGGAGTTGGAGCTGGTTACGCTGATCCATGTTTTGAGTAAGCTGGTTGCGCAGTAGGGTAAGCTCGTCATTGCTTGGGCGACCTTGGAGCTCAACGAGCTGCTGGCGGTAGTTTTCAATTTGGCTGTTTGCGAGCTTAAGCTGCTCACTAATACTGAGGAGTTGCTGAGAGGAATTACCTGCTTCTGCCACTTGACCTTGGAGTTCTGCGATTTGCTTATAGAGACTAGAGGCGATGCCGTCGCGTGACTTGAGCTCTGTCTGCAGACCTCCGATAATGCTGTCTTTATTATCAAGCTCAGTTTTCCACTGATGGCTGAGAGTGACTAGGGCTGTGGCATCACGCTGAATGCGCTCTGCTGTGAGAGTGGCACTTTGTGCGTCTTCTGGAAGTGGTGGGAGCCCTTGGCGTGCACGCTCGGCATTGAGTTTAGCACGGAGGTCTTGATTTTGGGCTGAAGCAGCTGAGAAGGTGGATGGTTCGCTTGCTGCTGATGGGCCGATGGCGAGTTTGCCATTCATGGAGAGGAGTAGCATGACGACGAGCAGGACGACGATGACTGCAACGAGAGCCGTTGTTGCCTGACTGGACTTTACTGCTGGTGCAGGCGCCACTTGAGCCGCGTAGTTATTGGCCTGTAAGTGAGCGTTCGCTTCTGCAGTAGCATTAGGAGAGGGGGTGTATTGTTGTTGGTTATCCATGGGTGAAAGATGACGTTACTTAGAGGGAGGGGTGTTTAGCCTTTTTTATACGAGAGTGCAAGGGCTCTGTTTGTGATGAAATACTGAGGCTGAAAGTTTTCAGAGCGAGTCCTACTCGCAGGGGCTCTGGGGAGGTCGGTATTACTTCTTAACGAGGAGGAGGTAGTTTCTGACGACTTTATTAATGAAGGTGCGGTGGTTTTTTGTGCCTGGGTGGATTTGGCCACTTACCCAGAGGTCTGATGATCTGCCTCCGTCTAGATTGATGGCAGTGTGTGTCTGGACTCCTGCTAGCTTTTTACCGGCTATGGCAGAGGAGAGTTCATCTAGTGAGCAGGGGCTGGCGTAACCAATGATCCAGTGGTGCTTATTATCCCACGCGATAAAGCTGCGGTGGCGAGTATTGTTTTTTGAGAGTCCTGCGATAGTGCGATTGTTTTCAGCAAGCATGGGGCCGGTTTGAATGAGGTTGTTTGCCGTGCCCGCTGTGCTGCCTTTGATGAGAGCGTATTTTGATTTTCTAAAAATAGATGAGCCTTGGCTACTAAAGTAGATCATGCCCGCGCCTAGTGATGATGAATTGAGGCTGCCTCTGTGGCTGCCGTTTTCAATGACGAGTCCTAGGGGTTTACCTTCAGGGGTGAAGAAGCCTGCATTGATCGCAGCTAGGGCATTGCGGCTATTGGCGGCGGCTTTGGCATGGCTCCACTGGCTACCGGGGCCATTGACTTGATCAGCTACTTCGAGGCTGTGATATCTGTCATCGAAGCTAACCAGAGAGAGTGTGATGCCATTGACCCTGAGCTGTCGGTAGCTGGGGTTTATCTCTTGCTGTGAGATGTGTGACTCTGGTGTGGCAGGGATGGGAGATGGTGCGGCAGGTGGCTTTATCTCAGCTGGCGTGGTGGTAGCAGTATGTGAGCTAGTTGCTGGAGTTACTCTAGTCGCGGAGATGAGAGGTGCTTGTGCTGGAGTAGTAACTTGAGGCGGCTTATGGACTCGAGTGACAGGGGCGCAGGAGAGCATGCCTAATGAAACCGGTATGAGTATGAGTGCGATGTGGGCTAGGCGCATGAGGCGATATGATTGGGGCGTAGGAGCTAGTGAGCTCACCGTAGAGCTGTGCTATTTCTCAGCCGTGTTATTTCTCAGCCGTGGCGAGTAAGGTCTGGAAGTGGGGGGCTTCTGATTCTTTATCGACGATGGTAGTCTCGATATGATTAAAGCCTGCCTCGCTCATCATTTGGTAGATTTCTACTTCTGAAAAGCCTAGCCAAGTGTCAGCATAGAGGTCACGGGCTTGATCGAAGCTATGCTGGAGCAGGTCGAGGATGATGATCTTACCATTGGGTGCGAGTAGCTTGTGGGCAGCGGCTAGGGCTCGATCTGGACGCTCTGCATGGTGTAGGGCTTGGGAAAAGATAGCTAGGTCGACGGAGTTGTCATCGATGGGTGGAGATTCGAGGTCTCCGAGTCGGTATTCTAGATTGTCGAGTCCGTTTTCATTGGCTAGACTAGTTCCAAATGCGACCATCTTGGGTGAGTTATCAATGGCGATGACTTGTTCTGCTCGAGGTGCGAGGAGCTGAGAGAGGGTTCCTTCACCAGCTCCGAGGTCGGCGACGACTTTATAGTTCATCACCTTGAGCATGGCTTCCGCTAGTGATTTCCATGATCGGCCGGGGACGTAGCTTTTGCCAAATTTACCCGCGAGGGTGTCGAAGTAGGCTCGGGTGGTGTCACGGCGTTTTCTTAAGATGTGCTTGAGGGTTTTTAGGTCAGCGGAGACTTCGGGGATCTCGGTGGCTGCTTGGCGGGCTACTTGGAGCAGGACCTCAGAGGTGGATATGGTGTAGACGTTGTTTTTACCCGAGCGCGAGCTGGTGACGAGCTCTTCCTGTCTGAGTTGAAGAAGCTGCGTCGAGATCCGACTCTGTCCCATGCCCAGTATTTCCTGTAGCTCGGCGACATTGAGGTCTTCTTCTGCTAGGAGTAGTAGAATACGGATTCTTGTGGGGTCAGAGAGGAGTTTGAGGGACTTGAGGATGGAGGACATGGGCGCGCAGAGTGAGGAGCTTAGGGTGGGGGGGGAGTTAATTGAGCTATTCCTTTACATGCGCCATTTGGCGACGCGCTCTTGGAAGTCGGCTTCTAGTCGGAGGTTTTTGCCGATGAGGTTTTGTCTGATGCGGTTTTCCCACGGGCTGGATTCCTCGCCTTCCTTCTGGAGTGTGGTGAATTCAGCTAGGTCCTGTATGCTGAGTCCACGCTCGGAGAATGTTTCTGGGTTGGTCGCGTATTTGGCAATGTGATTACTGAAGCTATTGACCAGTGCTAGGCTGTTAAATAAATCGGCAATAGTTAGTTGGCTAAATTTCTCGAGGGCGCTTTCGAACTGCTCTTTTTTCCCTAGGACTGGTCGGGCATCGAGTCCTTTCAGACTGTCGCTGACATTTTCCACTGCGGTAAGTAGGTCGGCACTGACGTGAGCGGAGGAAAGTAGCTTGGAGAGGTGATTCTGAAGCTCGGTGACTCGGGACCATATGGGGAGGTCGATGTAGATGTCGAAGAGGTGCTTGCTGAAGTGTTCACCAAGTTTTTCGAGCTTTATTTGGGGGATGTCGCGAGCTTTGAGCTGATCATCGACTATGAAGATAGCACCGAGGTAGGCAAGGATGGGCTGCATCAGTGTTTCATACTCAGGGAAGGTGCGTCCGCGTCCGTCGATACGAGCTGCTTCAGCGCGCTTGAGGTATTTCTCCAAAGACTGGCTGATAGGATCTTCTTGATACTTCATGCCGGCGGGCTTGAGTGCGTAGAGGATAGTGAGCTGATCGAAGCTGGCGAAGGATAGTGCACGTGAGCCTAGCTTCTGGATGAGCTGCCATGCTGCCTTTTGGGCTTCGCGTAGGTCTGAACCGCCTGCGCTTTTTGAGGGGTGCAGCTTGGTTTGCTTGAGCTGCATGGCATTATTATTTTCGAAGAATCGAATGATCTCTGGGGCTACGGTATGCACCGAGCTTTCTTGGTCATAGGCTTTGAGCTCGCCGTAGTAGCCGAGGATGAGCTTGGCAAAGCGGTTGTCAGGGTTAGGCTGTCCGCTGTTGTTGAGGTAGCGCTCGGCGAGGGTATCTCCATGTGGATTAGCTCCTAGGGCGAGGTTTGCAATGGCTTGCTTACAGCAAATGTCAGCTGTTGGGGTCACGAGTAGTGGCATAGCTGCATCTTGGCAGACGCGCTTTAGCTCGTAGATGAAGAGGTCGATAATGGCGGCGAAGTCATTGCTCTGAAGTGGGGCATTAGGGTGAGAGGCGTGGTGCTTAGCACGGATGGTCGCCTGCTGTTGCTCAAGGTCTCTGATGACAAATGGCATAGCACCTCCGGGAACTCCTGCCTTACAAAGGCGTTCTTTGAGCTCGGATGCAATCTGGTGGTCTCGACGCTCGGGTGCGTGCCCCCATAGAGATTGAGTTCGTTTCTGGAGCTTGTCGTAGGCTTCTTGATCGGTAATGAGAGAGGGAGCTACTATCTCTAGCTTCTGGTGTGAGGAGCCTCCAGAGAGGACACCTTCACAGGTTTCTATACCGTCGATGCCGCATTCTACGGCCATGGCGAGAGCTGCCTTCGAGGTGGTTTCGTTCGTCGAGTGGCAGTGAAGTGTGAGGGGGATTCCTGCGGGGCGTAGAACCTTTAGTAGGGCGGGGACAAGTGTCTGCACGCGCTTGTCGGTGAGCTGGCCAGACATGTCCTTGATGGCGATGGCACTGTAGCCTGCTTCTATGAGGACTTGTGCGTATTTACAGTAATATTCGTCGGTGTAGCGATCTGGTGCATCACTGTAGTGGGTGAAGCAGATAGCTCCTTCGAGAGTGACTCCTTCGGCATGCTTGATGGAGTCGGGGAGTTCTAGATTTTCGATGTCATTGAGCGCGTCGAAGCAGCGTATTTTGGTGATGCCACTGCGGATGAATTCCTTCAGAGTGACTTCGAGGAGGTCTTTATCGTAGTGTCGAAATCCTAGTGCATTGGCACCACGGAAGAGCATTTGGAGGTCGAAGTCCTGTCCTTTTAATGCGTGGCTTACCGCCCCGAGGATCATGAACGGGTTATACCCTAGGCTGATGGCGATTTGAAAGCTTTGCCCGCCCGCTATCTCAGCACCCGAGAAGCCTGCTTGGATAGAGTCAGTGATGATTTTTGCAAAATCACGTGGGTGAAATACCCAATCCGCTGAGTCTAGCGTGGATTGCTGGCCGTCTCGAAGTGTGAGATTAGTTATCTTAGGTCGATCCTGTGTTTGCATGGCCAAATAGTCTATGGATAAACCATGGCTCACAAGTTCATTCTAGGATTTATTCATACTGGATGAATGATTCTAGGATTTCTGCAGAGCATTTTTGATGATCTGGTATCCTTCGGTGATAATTTCCTCTACAGGTGAGAAATCACGCCAGACTTTGACGGCGTTGGCAAAGACTTCATTGTCGCGGTTGAATGCTTCAATTGCGTATGTGCCAGTGAAGTTTACGTCTTTGAGGGTTTTGAAAACAGTGTCAAAGTCAATGTGTCCTCTACCCGGAGTGCCACGATCGTTTTCTGAAATATGAACGTGCGATAGGTAAGGGGCGATAGCGCGGATGGCTTCTTCTTGAGACTTCTCTTCAATGTTAGCGTGGTAGGTGTCAAACATGCCGAGCACGTTTGAGTGGTTTACCTGTGATAGTAAGCTGTGTAGCTGCGCCATGGTGTTACCGAAGTAAGTTTCATAGCGATTGAGGAATTCAGGTGTAAGGGTGATGTTTTTGCCTTTGGCATATTCACCAGCTTCTTGGAGGAACTCGACAGAGTATGAGATTTCTTCTTTTGTTACGGGCATTCCCGTGAAGTGATTAAACACAGAGTGGAATGGGCCGCCGAGGTTGGTGCCGCCTGCTGAGTCGACATCATCGATACGATCTTTGATCCACTGGAGTGCTTTTTTGCGAGTCGCTGCATCTGGTGAGACGGCGTTGACCTCAGGCTCAGCTCCGACCACAGAAATCACTTTGAGACCTTGCTCGCGAGCGAATGCTCCAAGCTTCTGGTAGGAGTCGCGGCTTTCGCTGCCGAGGAAGAATTCGATGCCGTCGTAACCAATGCTTTTCAGCTGCTCGATAACGGGGAAATGCTCTGGCTGGATATCAACGCTCCAGAGGTGCATGTTCATGTAGATTTCGTTTTGATTAGTCATGATGGTAATTAGTAAGGGATTTTCTGTAAGCGCTTGGTGTGATGTTCATTTCCCGCTTGAAGACGCGTGTGAACACAGCTGGCTCTGAGTATGCTAGGTTGTAGCCTACTTCGTTAATGGAGTAGGATGGTTCGGCTAAGAGTTCACAAGCGCGAGAGATCTTCACTTGGGTAACGAACTTGCCTGGGCTACAGTTAATGTATTTTTTGAAATTTCGCTCTAGCGTGCTAATTGACAGGCTGCAGGCGTCGGCGATCATGTCGACAGATATAGCGCGCTCTGTGTTCTGGTAGATGTAATCTACTGCCCTGTTGAGTGAGGACATGGGGCCACTATGACTAGAGTGCTGGTGCGCTAGGGATGGGCGGGTGATTCCAGCGAGGCCTATGACTTTTTGATTTCTGTCGTAGAGAATTACTTTCGAAGTGATATACCACTTCACGATGCCGGGTCGATGAGTGACTAGCTCGACTTTTCCAATGAGCTCTATTTCCTGAATCATCACCTTTTCGTCATCTGCT